>CAIYUD010000183.1 GCA_903929325.1 uncultured Opitutia bacterium
GCACTATCATCGCGCATGTAACCCCAGGAGAATAAGTGAATCCAGGCACCAACGAAGGTGACGACAAAGAGCATCAAGGCTGAGTATTGATCGACACTGTAACCCACTGTTAGCGAAGTCTCGCCGAAGCGGCAGATTTCGCGACTCCAGGCAATGGTGTCGCCCGCTTGAAGATGCGTCAGCAAAGACAGTGCGAGTATGGAGTTAACAATCGCCGAACCAATCGAGATGACGCCAGCGACGGATCCTGACTGACGAAAGAGTAGTCCGCAAATCGCTGCCGATGCGAGTGGCAGAAATAAAATCCAATCCAGTAAGTTGGTTTCCATGAGTTCAGTCGCAAAGGGTGTTGAGCTGATCGGAGCTCACTGTGCCCGTGCGACGGTACAGTGCTACAATGAGGGCAAGGCCGACGGCTACTTCGGCGGCAGCGACGGTAATAACGAAGAAGACGAGGATGGCGCCGTCCATCGTATTGTTGAAACGCGAGAAGGCCACGAGAGCGAGGGTGGCCGCAGCGAGCATCAACTCGAGGCACATATAAACCACGAGTAGGTTGCGGCGGATGATCACGCCGGCGAGGCCTGCGGTAAAGAGCAGGCCAGCAAGCAGGAGGTGGTGGGCAAGGGTAGTATGTTCCATTTTCGCAGGCTTTAGGCGTTTGGCTTAGCGTCCTTGCTTAGGTTGACCACGCCGACGAGCGCGAGGAGCAGAAGGAGTCCTGCCATTTGGAGTGGCAGCATATACTTGGTATAAAGAAGACGGCCGAAGGCCTTAGCAGCGGTTGCGAATTCCGCAGGATTATTGCTCAACTCTGGCGGTGTTGGCCCAGCCACTTTATCCAACGCGCCCGAATGTAAAATCAGTGCGACGACTCCGGCTGAAAGGAAAAGGAAGACGGCCAGACCGCCGGCTGCTTTCATCCAAGGGTATTTCGTCTCAGGCTTATCTGTATTCAGCAGCATGATGATGAATAGGAAGAGCACCATCACAGCACCCGCATAGACGAGCACTTGGAGCACGCCGAGGAAGTAGGCATCAAGTAAGAAAAACTCTGCAGCGATACCCACAAGGGCGAGGATCATACCCATTGCAGAAGTCACCGCGTTGCGACTCAGGACAAGGAGTCCTGCGGCGCCGAGCGTTAGGGCTGCGAAGAACACAAACAGTGGGTCCGGCATGCTGAACCGTAGGCGGTAGGCCCTCTGATTGGAAAGGCAAAACCACCCTAAAGAGCCCTGAAGCCGTCTCAGGCCCTTATCTATTTAGCATCCAGCCAAGCGCCGGTGACGCTTGATGGTAAAGCCTGGGCCCGTCTTTAAGACTTCACCGTCATCAAAGAGTTTAGACCAATCGGGAAAGAAGGCGTCGGCTTCAGGTTCTTGGTCCACATGGGTTAGCAAAAGTTCGCTGCACCCTGAGAGACCTTCGGCATAAAGTTGCGCACCGCCTGCCAAGAAAAGTGTTTTTTCAGGTTCAAGCTTTCGCAGTGCATCCCAGCCGCTGACAGTGGTGACACCGGGTGCGGTAAAACCTGTTCGTGAAAGCACCACTGTAGTGCGACCGGGTAGTGGACGTCCAATCGAAGCGTAGGTTAGCCGTCCCATGACCAAAACGTGCCCCATGGTTGTTGCTTTGAAGAAAGCGAAGTCTTCAGGAATATGCCAGGGGAGTTTATTCCCTTTACCAATGGCACGGTTACGTCCGACAGCCGCGATGGCAATAAGTGGTCGGCCGATGTCCATCGTCAGATTGCCACCGGTGCTTTAATTCCAGGGTGTGGGTCGTAGCCTTCAATGGTCACGTCTTCGAATTTAAATGCAAAGAGATCGGTGACTTCAGGATTGAGATGTAGTGTGGGGAGTTTGCGCGTCTCGCGGCTTAACTGTAAATCAACCTGTTCAATGTGATTCAGGTAAACATGAGCGTCGCCGAATGTGTGTACGAAGTGTCCAGGTTTGAGGCCTGAGACTTGCGCAATCATGTGAGTGAGAAGGGCGTAGCTGGCGATATTGAAGGGAACGCCTAAGAAAAGATCCGCACTGCGCTGATACAGTTGGCAACTGAGACGTCCATCGCCCGA
>CAIYUD010000184.1 GCA_903929325.1 uncultured Opitutia bacterium
AAATTCGCCGGCTTCGCGCCGCTGTGGAGCGCCATGAAGAGCTCTACCGCAAGAAGCATGCACCCGAGATTTCCGACTACGAATTCGATCAACTGAAAGACCGCCTGCAGGAACTCGAAGTTGCTCACCCTGAACTTGCCGGCCCCGATCTCGGCATCGGTGACGACCGAAGTGAAGGCTTCACGCAACGCGAACACGTCGAGCCGATGCTTTCGTTGGATAATACCTACGACGACGCTGACTTTGCGGCCTTTATTGAACGCCTCGAAGGACGACTCTCCGGACAATCCTTACAGTTCGTCGTCGAACCCAAAGTCGACGGCGTTGCCATTTCACTGACATACGAAAATGGCGTATTCACTCGAGCGGTCACGCGCGGGAATGGATTCAAAGGCGATGATGTCACCGCCAACATCGCCCTGATTCGCGAGATACCTCATAAACTCAAAGGCGCCCCGAAGCTTTTAGAGATTCGCGGCGAAGTGTACATGACCATGGCCGAGTTTAGTCGACTCAACCAAGAACGTGAAGCGGCTGGAGAAGCACTCTATGCCAACCCGCGCAATCTCGCCGCAGGCACCGTCAAACTCCTTGATAAAGCAGAAGCAAAGAGCCGTCGTCTCAGCATTGTGTGCTATGGCCTCGGTGCATCCCAACCCGCAACCTTTGCGTCGCTCACAGATTTCAACGCTCAGTTAAAAACCTGGGGCTTCCCAACATCCGATCTTTTCACGGCGGTTGAAGGTAAAGCCAATGCCTGGAAGGCCATTCAGAAACTCGACACCGCACGGCGTGAGTTACCCTACCCTACGGACGGTGCCGTTGTGAAATTGAACCGCATCGACCTCCAAGAGCGCGCAGGTGCTACCAGCAAATTCCCTCATTGGGCGGTGGCCTTTAAGTTCCCGCCCGACCAGGCCGAAACACTCCTCCGCGCCATCAGCATGCAAGTTGGCCGCACGGGCGTCATCACACCTGTCGCTGAACTTGAGCCTGTACTCCTCGCTGGTTCAACCGTGGCACGTGCGACCTTACACAACGCTGACGAAATTCTCCGTAAAGATATTCGCGAAGGCGATACTGTGCGCATCCAAAAGGCAGGAGAGATTATCCCTCAAGTTCTCAGTGTGGTGACGAAGTTGCGTCCCAAGGATTCAAAGCCTTTCGACTTCGAGGCTCGCCTTGAAGAACTCGGCCTTGATGCCACCCGCATCAAAGGTGAGGCTGCTTATAAATTACGCGCGCCGAGTCGTGAGATGAAAATTCGCCGACTCGTTCACTTCGCATCTAAACACTGTCTAGACATTGATGGCCTCGGAGATGCCGTGGCGGAACAACTCGTCGATCGAGGTCTGGTTGACGCCCCAACGGATGCGCTATCGTTAAAAGAAACCGAGTGGGCTATACTCGATAAATTTAAAGAGAAGTCGGTTGAAAATATGATCGCAGGCATCGAAGCGGCTAAATCACGGGAGCTCTGGCGAGCGATTCATGCTTTGGGCATCCCGAATGTCGGCATGCAGACAGCCAAGGATCTCGCTCGCCATTTCAAATCACTCGACGCATTGGCTACCGCCAAAACGTCAGACTTACTGATTACGACTGAAGGCACAAAAGGTGGCGTTAACCAAGAATCTATTATTTCAGGAGTCGGAGCCAAGGTTTCCGAATCCATCTTATCGTTCTTCAGCGACCCGAATCACCGCGACTGGGTTAAAGCGATGCACAAGGCTGGACTCACCCTCGAAGATTCCGCTTTGGCGGCAGCCTCCGTCGAAGGCGTCGCCGGTAAAACCTTCGTACTAACAGGCACACTACCGACACTCGCCCGCGACGAAGCCCGTGATTTAATTGAAAAAGCCGGCGGAAAAGTTTCAGGCAGTGTCAGCAAGAAAACTGACTACGTCGTCGCTGGCGAAGAAGCCGGCTCGAAGCTCGATAAAGCTCAAGAGCTCGGCGTTAAAGTTATCGATGAGGCGACGCTGAAGAAATTACTCGGCAACTAATGTGTTAGGTAGGGAGGACTCGGACAGTCCCCCCTACCCGATTACTTAGCGAGCCGAAGGACGTGGCTTTGGGAAATTAGCATCGCCTGGTTTCGGCCCGGACACCGAAGCCCAAGCTTCAGCGACAACGGGCTGCAAGAGCTTCGCCATCCCCGCGTAACCAACTGCACTCGGGTGAAGCCTATCCTTAAGGTAAGTATCGGGACGGGGTTCGCCGTCGGGCAAGTTGAGTGCCGGATTAATGTCCACATACCATATCCCGCTCTCTGACTTGGCGAAGTCGGCTAAGCCTTGGTTAAACTTCTTAAGCTCAGCCCAACGTGCACGTCGCGATGGTGCCAGGCCACTGGCGACAAGTACCACAGGTGTACCAGGCTGCGCTTTCCGTAAACGCGCTACATATTCACGAACGCGAGCGAGCGGCGCCTCGGCTGAGTCGCCCCCAGCAGCAATATCATTACCACCACACTGGAAGACAACGACGCGCGGGGCATAGGGCAAGGTGATGCGATCCATGTAGCCGAGCACCTCAGTTGTATAGGAGCCACCAAATCCACGGTTGATAACTGGGTAAGGCGCAAATGCCTCAGCTGCATTCGACCACATACGAATGGTGCTAGCCCCTGAGAGCAAAACCGCACCCTTAGGCGGCGGATTTAATTTATCCGCAGTCTCAAAAGCCGTAATCTCTTTAGCATAACGGAGAGATTGGTCAGCCAAGGCGGCCTTTGGTTCGGCGATAAAGGTAAGGCCAAACAAAACCCAGAGAAGCAGGCGGTGCATAGTCTATTGACCTAAGGATTTATGGGATGTTCCCAATCCATGACTCAGGCTTCCCATCGTGCCCAACATTGGCCATTTATAGGTATGAAGTGGACCTGGCTCCTTCTCTTTGCCTCAAGGCTCTGCGCCCTAGATGTCTACGTAGCACCGACGGGCAATGATACTGCAGAAGGAACATCGCAGCAACCGCTTGCCTCTTTAACTGGTGCGCGCGACTACCTGCGACGTTCAGGGAAGCTCGGCAAAGAACCCGTCACCGTACACTTAAACGACGGCACATACTTTCTCGCAGAAACATTCGTGTTAACAGCGATTGATTCTGGCACCAAAGAATGTCCCGTCGCCTATCAAGCCGAGCACGAAGGCAAAGTTGTGATTTCGGGCGGAATCTTACTTCGCCTTCAATGGCAAGATTCACCAAATGGTGTCTTTAAAGCGAAAACACCTGCAGGGTTAAAAATTGATCAACTGTTTGCCGACGGCATACGACAGATCCTCGCTCGCTACCCGAACTATAATCCCGAACTACGCTCAACGCCTTACCGCGGTGCCGCTGCCGATGCCTTTGCACCCAGCCGAGCTGCACGCTGGAAAGATCCAACAGGTGG
>CAIYUD010000185.1 GCA_903929325.1 uncultured Opitutia bacterium
GGCACGACGGATGATTGACCTTTTTCCGCCCTCGGAATTTGACGCCATCATCAGCAATGCTGGCGGCTGCGGTAACCACCTCCGCCACTACGGTCAGTTACTTGCACAAGACCCCACCTACATCACACGTGCAAAACTTTGGGATACTAAACTGCGGGACATCCATGAATGGCTTATCCAAATTGGGTGTCGAGCACCTCGTCCAGGAGTGGCCGCACTCACAGTGACTTACCACGACTCATGTCACTTAACCCATGGTCAAAAAGTAACCAGCCAACCGCGCGAACTCCTCCGACTCATTCCTGGCATCAAGCTCGTCGAACTACCGGAAGCCAACTGGTGCTGCGGAAGTGCAGGGATTTATAACGTCACCCAGCCCGAACAGTCAGAACTTCTGCTGAATCGTAAGATCGACCACATCCTGCGCACGGGAGCTGAGGTATTGGCGACGTCCAACCCTGGCTGTCATTTGCAAATTGCACGCGGACTGCAGGCAGCCGGCTCGAACATTCAAATGATCCAACCGGTCACCCTGCTCGCGCGGGCTTATAAGTCAGAGCAGAGCGCAGGTCGTTAAGACGAAGCGTTCACTCGCCACTCCACTCGCCGGTATTGCCGCGACCGTGCGGTTTTCCACCGAAACAATAAGGGCAGGACTTCTCGTAAACATAGCGTGGGTCTTTCTGTTGCTCTGCCGACAAAGGCATTTGGCAATTAAAGCAGAGAACCGAATCCGTCGGCTGGAGTTTGGGGTCGAGACCGACGCGCTCATCAAAAACGATGCATTCGCCGTCGTAATGATCGCCGCCAACTTCTTCGAAATACTTAAGGATACCGCCGTCGAGTTGGTGCACATTCTTGTAGCCGAGCATTTCCATAAACGGACCAGCTTTTTCGCAGCGTATGCCGCCCGTACAAAACATCACGACAGGCCGGTCTTTTAAATCCGCGGGAAGTTTTTCGACGGCCTTCGGAAAATCGCGGAAATTCCAGATATCTGGAGCGATGGCTCCACGGAATGTACCCATGCGGACTTCATACTTATTACGGGTATCGAGCATGACCACGGGACGTCCTTCATCGAGCCAGCGCTTGAGCTCGGCGGCTTTCAGTTTGGGCGAAGGTTTGCGCGCTGGGTCTACCCCAGGAATTCCGAAGGCAATGATTTCTTGTTTAATCTTCACAAGCATCCGCTTGAACGGTTGCTCGGCAGACGGACTCTCCTTGGGCGTAACATCTGCGAGACCTGGCATCGAACGGATCAATGCGAGAACTACCGCCAACTGTTCCTGTGTACCCGCGAGGAAGAAATTGATGCCTTCAGGAGCTAGCAGAATCGTGCCTTTGATTCCCTGAAGCGTGCATGTCTCGAACAACTTAACCTTCCAATACTCTAAGTCACCCAAGGGGGTAAACTTATAACAGGAGAGGTTGATGATCTGTGCCGACATGCCCGCCAGTTTGCCGAAGGCGACAGAACTGAAAAGACCAAAGCGGACTATCTCGCGCTGATCTAGTTCTTACCGTTATCGCCGAAGATAACCCCGACAAAAACAATCAACACAATGATCAGGATAACTGTCACAACAACCGCGTCCGGCGATTAGTCCGTCAGGATCTCCATCGCCGACTTCTTCTGCGGAATGAAGGGCAAGACGTGTTCGGTGTAAGGCACAACCACATCGAGAATGTAAGGTCCGTCGTGCGCTAACATTTCCTGAATCGCTTCGCGAAGCTCGGAGCGCTTGATGACGCGACGTCCTTTAACGCCGAAACCTTCAGCAATCTTTACGAAATCTGGGTAGAGGCCTCCGATATTATCAGGGGAGCCAATGTTGGTAGGGTCACCGAGAATGGTATGCCCGCGAACGCCTGAGTAGAAACGATCTTCCCACTGCATCACCATGCCAAGGTGCTGATTGTTCAGCAGGAGAACCTTGGCGTTAATCTTCTCAATCGCCATAGTGGCGAGCTCCTGGATGTTCATCAGGAAGGATCCATCACCATCGATATCGATAACTTGTTTATCAGGATGCGCGACTTTGGCGCCGATAGCCGCAGGGAGACCGAAGCCCATCGTACCCGCACCGAGCGAAGAGATGAACGTGCGTGGATCGTTGAAGTGGTAGTACTGTGGCGTCCACATCTGGTGCTGACCGACGCCGGTACTGATAATGCATTTACCCTTGGATTCTTCGAAGAGCACTTGGACGGCCTCTTGGGGCATGATGTGCTTTGTCTTCGAATGGTCGTACGCAAATGGGAATGGGTGTTGCTGCTTCCAGCCGTCAATCGTGCGGTACCAACCTGCGAGGTTTGGTTTCTTAAACTTCTTCTTCGCCAGTGCGGTTAAACGCGAAAGGGCATACTTGGCATCCGAGTGGATGGGATAATCAGCGAACTTATTCTTATGGTGCTCCGAGCGATCGATATCGATGTGAACGATGGTCGCGTCGGGTGCAAATTTCTCGATTACGCCCGTGATACGGTCGTCAAAGCGGGCACCGATGGTGATCAGCAAGTCACTCTTACAGACAGCCCAGTTACCAGCGACAGTGCCGTGCATACCATACCAATAAAGCGATTGGTGATGATTGACGGGGAACGCACCGAGACCCATGAGCGTCGACGCCACAGGGATGTTGGTGTATTCGGCAAATGCGCGGAGCTCCTTGTAAGCGTTACCAGAAAGGATGCCGCCACCCACATAGAGAACAGGCTGCTTGGACTTCTCAATCAGGCGGAGGACTTGATTAAGCTCATCGTCGGACGCATGTGGCGGAACTTGTAAACCAGGAATGCTAACGTCGTCGGGAGACTTAGGGAATACTGGGACGAATTCGACTTGTTGAACATCCTTGGGGATATCGATCACGACCGGACCTGGGCGACCTGTAGTGGCAATCTTGAATGCCTTGTACATGATGCTCGGCAAGTCGTTGTAATCGAGCACGAGGAACGAGTGCTTCACAATCGGCAACGTCATGCCGTAGAAGTCGGTCTCTTGGAAAGCGGCGCGGCCGATGAACTGCTGGTAAACTTGTCCCGTGATACAGATCAAAGGAATGGAATCCATATGCGCATCGGCAATGGCAGTGACGAGATTCGTCGCGCCTGGACCCGAAGTCGCCATGCAAACACCTGGCTTACCGGTCGCACGGGAATAACCCTGAGCCATGAAAGCGCCACCTTGCTCGTGACGGGGCAGAATGGTACGGATTTTCTTTGTACGCGTGAGGGCTTGGTGAAGCTCCATCGATGCGCCACCTGGATAGGCAAAAATGGTGTCGACGCCCAGGTTCTCCAAGCAACGTACCATAACATCACAGCCTCGCATTTGGCCTCCGGTCTTTGCAGACGCAGTGGCAGCTAGGGTGGA
>CAIYUD010000186.1 GCA_903929325.1 uncultured Opitutia bacterium
AGCCGTGGAGCGTTCTTGCGAAGTGCCCATGGAGTAACCGTTGTTTTCGATAATGAAGATTACGGGCAAATCCCAAAGTGCTGCCAAGTTGTAGGCTTCGTGGACTGCCCCTTGATTGACGGCGCCATCGCCCATGTAGACGAGGCAGCAACCCTTGAGGCCTTTTTGTTTTAACGCGTAGGCGATGCCGGTGCCGAGTGGGGCTTGTCCGCCGACGATGCCGTGACCGCCCCAGTAATTTTTATCGGGTGCGAAATAATGCATCGAGCCGCCCTTACCTTTGGAGCAACCCGTCGCCTTGCCCTGTAATTCCGCCATGCAACTATTCATGTCCATCCCAACCATTAAGGCGTGACCGTGGTCGCGGTAGCCAGTGATCAGGTGGTCGTTTTTGCCAAGGACGGAAAGTGTACCGACGGCGACAGCCTCTTGGCCGACATAGAGGTGAAGGAAGCCACCAATTTTGCCTTGTTGATAGGTTCGAATGCAGCGCTGCTCGAAGTGCCGAATCCGGGCCATCTGCGTGTAGAGTTTTACCTTATCGGCTTTCGTTAGGCCTGCATTGGCAGGGTCCTTGGCGAAAGCAGAAGGCCCCGCAGGGTTCTTCAGTGATTCAGGGTGTGTAAGGGCGGTAGGCTTGGCCACGGCAGTTGTTAGGTGTCGATTGGACACGGCCCAGCCCGAAGGTCAAGTGAAGCCACTAGGAGGGTGGGGTGAATAACCTTGACCCAAAGGGCAATGAGTTGCCCTCATTTCACACCCCTTTGTCCATGAATCCAGCCCCTGAGCAGACCGAACGCGAACTTGTGGTTCAAAACCGCATGGGAATCCATACCCGTCCTGCCGCTCAGATTGTTCGTTTAGCCAACCGTTACCCAGATATTGAGGTCCAAGTCGCTAAGGACGACGAAGTGGTAAACGGTAAGAGCATTATGAGCTTAATGATGTTGGCCGCTGGCCAAGGATCTCGATTGCGCTTTACGGCTTCGGGTGCGGGCTCTGGCGCCTTAATGAATGAGATGGAAGCACTCTTCGCCCGTAAATTTGACGAGAACTGATCCATGTTTGTTTTAGTGGCCAGTTTGCTACTCTCGGCAAGTTCCCCAGCGGCGACGCCGACGGGCCTTCCAGACGCAGAGGTTGTCCGTTATTTACGCGGAGCAGAGGTGGCTGAGTGGTCTCGCGCCTGTCTACTTTTTGAAACCGGACAAGGGCGCTTTAATCAAGGGACAAGTATTATGAACGCCCCGCGCACCCAGAGTGTGGGCAAAGGGTTTGAAACGCCTGCCGAAGCCAAAGCACGCGGCGAAGGTTTAGTCAAAGAAGGCCAAGAGCAAATTCAGCGCGCCACACAGACGTTGAATCGCTTGCGCACAACCGCGGCTACACGTTTTGCAGAATCAACGAAAGAAGTCAGTTTAGCCCTAGAAGTTTCAGGTTATCGATGGGAAGAGGGTTTGCTCATGAGTGCGCTCCGCGCGCAGAAGATTGCACGAGACGCCGGAATGACCACGCACCATGTACTGGGTGCATGGAATTTTGCCGTCGACGGCAAGCCCGCACTCAATGCTACCTTAATTGAAGATTTGCGCGCGGCATGGACAAAGGCCCAGGCGGAGCGAAAGTTTTTAGAACCTGCACCCAGCGACGGTTATCGCATTACGGCTGCACCTACAGCTGAAGCGCCAACCCAGTTTTCAGCAAACTGGACCGCGCCCACTGCGGCCAACCAAGTCGCATTGGTTTGGGCTGAGATATACCCTATTAACTCTACAGCTTCATTGGTTTACGTCCATGTCGCCGACGCACACTCCCTTCGTCTCATCGACTCAGAATGTTTCCTGACATCACCCCAAGGAGATGCGGTCGGCATCCGCGCCTCGATTACTTTGCAAGACCAGCACAGTTTTGTGCCACGGGTCAGTGCCAGCGGCGCGTGGCGCTTAGGCTATCCTTCGGCTGATTGCGTACCTATTGGAACTGCCATGTTAAGGCACCTAAGCGTAAGGGGTAATCGTATACCCGTTTGGTGCGGTGAGTGGCTGGCGAATCTTTTAGGGAGCACTGTCAGCCTGAATGACAAGTCGAACGCACTCTGGAAAGTGAAGCCCGTTCCCGGCGCCACCGGCGATTATAAAGTTTCCGCAACTCAGGTTGGAACGACTAAGACAATTGATGTGGGCACCTTGAGCTTACGTCTCGAGCAAGATAAGGCCGTGAAGACTCCACCGGCCGCTAAGTAGCCGTTAAGTTTTTGCTGACCGTGCAAGCTGTTTGATTTTGGGCTCTGCACGTTGACGGTGAACATCTGTCATGCGGTCGATAAAAAGAATGCCTTGGCAATGATCGTGTTCATGCTGAATGCATCGAGCGAGTAATCCGCCGCAAACCATCACATGAGGTGCACCGTCTACATCACGGTAACGCACCACACATCTTTCGATTCGCGGAACGTCGCCGCG
>CAIYUD010000187.1 GCA_903929325.1 uncultured Opitutia bacterium
CCCCCACACTGGCATGGTCCTATCGGTGCCGCCGCCGCACGTGCCGGTAAAGCGGTTTGGGGTGAGAAGCCTTTAACGCGAACCATCGGCGAGGGGCTTGCGTTGGTGGACATCGTTCAGCGCGCCAAGATGCCTTTCCGTGTTAACACCTGGTTCCGTCTCAATAGCACAAATTATTACGGCATCGGTCCCGCTCGCGAGATTCGCCGTATTGTCGCCAGTGGCGTACTCGGTTGGCCTTTAACGGTTCGCGTCGCCTCCGGTGCAGGCGGCATCGAATGGAAAGTACATACCTGGTCAGGGAAGACGAATTTAGACCCACAACCTGTGCCGTCACACCTTGACTGGGATTTTTACTGCGGACCTTCACCGATCATCCCGTATCACCCTCACCGCTGCCATGGTTCTTTCCGTGGCTACTGGAATTTCGACCAAGGTGGCCTAGGTGATATGGGGCAGCACTTCCTCGATCCCGTACAGTATTTCCTCGGTAAAGATGGCGAATACCCAGTGAGTGCTGAGTCCGATGCACCGCCCCAAGACGCCGTAGCCTGTGGCGTCTGGAAGACGGTAACCCTTAGTTATCGCGATGGGTGTAAAGTGATTCTCGAATCCGAACTCTGCCCCGGTCACGGTAGTCGTCCATTTATTGAAGGCCCAAAGGGTCGTCTCTGGGCAGACATGCGCACGGATCCACCCGAGTTAGCAATAAAGGCACGCGAATTCCCTCTGCCTGAACATCAAGAAGACGATTTTGTGGCTGCCGTGCGCGAGCGTCGTCCATTCGGTTACGGCGTATCTGAAGCACACCATAGTTGCACGATGGTGAGCCTCGCAGCGCTTTCGGTAAGGCTTGGACGTAAGATTACGCTCTCTGCTGACGGCAAAGAAATTGTCGGCGACCCTCAGGCTCAACGACTCCATTCGCCGGAACTGCGCACACCATGGCTACTCTGAGTTCTCGTCAGGAATTTCTCTGGATTGCGAGCATCTCGGCAGTCGTCTGCTTGCTGTCATTCTTTGGTTGTCGCGACGTGCCAACCTGGGCGATGGAAGCTGCCCCAGTTATTCTTGGTATTGCCCTTGCATGGTTCTTTCCGATCACGCCAACGCGTTTATTGGGCCGGTTGCTATTGATCCATGCTCTCATCTTGCTGGTAGGTGCGCATTGGACGTATGCCGAAGTGCCGATTGGTTTTTCAGTCCAAAACACTTTCGGCTTTACGCGTAATCATTTTGATCGTGTCGGCCATTTCTTTCAAGGGCTCGTGCCAGCATTGATTGCGCGGGAGATTTTACTTCGCCGTGCATGGGTTACCTCAGCACAGGTCGCTTCTGCAATGGGTTTTGCGTGTGCACTCGCCTTCAGTGCGTTCTACGAACTGATTGAATGGTGGGCGGCTCTTTTGCTCGGTGCAGGTGCCGATGCTTTCTTAGGCACTCAAGGTGACCCCTGGGATACTCAGTCTGACATGGCTTGTGCTGCTGCTGGTGCGCTTCTCGCCATGACACTCCTTGCGCGTGCCCACGACCGTTCGCTTTCTAAACTTTAATTGTATGCGCCTTCTCATCGCTATCTTCACATGCCTATTGATTGCACATCCAAGTGTGCATGCAGCGGATGTTGCACGTTATGAACCGATCCTGAAACAAGCAGATGCGGCTTTTGTCGGTCCAAAATCGCCCGCGCGCCTTGCAGCAATGACGGCAGTGCATCAGGCTACCCTTGATCTTGGCAATCCTGCACGTGCGGATGATGGCACGCAGGCATGGTGGTTTGTGCAACTCCGCCAGCGCCTTAAAAAAGATGCCGATCCTGAGGTAACCTATTTTCTCGAGACCGAACTCCGCTTTACCCCTGAGCCCAAGAAGCCAGCGGTGATGCAGTCTTCCGCTGCGGTTACTCAAGTCCCTTATCAAGCTGGCCAAGGCACCATGGCTTCACTTGCAGATACTGCGCGCTCACTTGATTTAGGCGAACGTCCTCGTCTAACCGTTGATGAACTTCGGGCCATGGCTATGGACACAAAACTCAAAGAAGAGGAATCCAATCGCGCACTCATTTTACTCCGTCGCATGAATCCTTCGGCCGCTGTGCCGCTTCTTTGGGAGCGTCTCCAGTCGGCCAAGAAGCGATCCGAAGTTATGTCGTGGGAAGAACAGCTCATGCGCGTGCCCGTAGAGAGTCTGGGTAAAGTGGCCTACGACGAAAAATGGACCGCACCTGTGCGAGCGGCTTGGTTACGCATCGCTGCCTCCCGTTCCCAATTACCCGTCACCGTGCCCGATCGCAATGGATGGCTCGAGCTGCTGAAAGGTCCGGCCAACGAAAACACCGAGGCTGCTTGGGATGCCGTGCCTCGGGTCTTTAAGGCAACTGACCGTGCCGACCTTGAGGCCATTGCCAAGACCCTCCCTGAGCGTCTCGCACCCCGTGCCAAGCTAGCGATAGGCCGGGTGCGTTGACCGACGCTTGCCCTCGGTCGCTCGGTTAGATTGGATGCGGCATGCCCAAAGCGCCCGAGACACCGAACCTGCTCCTGACAGGTTTCATGGGTACGGGTAAGTCGACCCTTGGGCGCGTATTGGCTTACCGCTGGAATCGACTCTTTGTCGACACCGACGAATTAATCGAAAAATCGACAGGTAAGACGATTGCCGAGATTTTTGCCGAAAAGGGTGAAGCCGAGTTTCGCCGCTTAGAACGCGAAGTCGTTGAATCAAAACTCCCTGCAAGCGGAGCAATTATTTCCTGTGGTGGCGGATTGCCGATTCCCGATGGCATGACGGATCTCTTAAAGAGCAAAGGTGTCGTCGTGACGCTCTTTGCGTCTGCCGAATCCATCCTGCGTCGCACCCGCAACCGCACGCACCGCCCTTTGCTGAAAGGCGAAGACCCCGAGGCGGTTATTCGCAAGCTCATGGCCGAGCGCGAGCCAGCCTATCTACGTTGTGGTACGTCCGTCTTTAGCGATGGACGTACTGTCCAGCAAATGGTCGAAGCCGTAGAGCGTATTTACGCTCGCGAGTCCAAGCGTTGGGTTAAGTCAAAGGGCTAAGCGGCGAAGCCCAAGGCAGTCCCTTCGGCTTAACATCCCGCAAGACCTTTAAGGCGCTTAAGAAGTCGCTGCGCGTGACGGCAACCGCTCCCAACGACGCGAGATGCTCTGTAGGTACCTGACAATCTACCAGGCCGAAATCACAGCTGCGTAAGCGCTGCATCAGGCGCACAAACCCAACTTTCGAGGCATCGGGTTCATGGTGAAACATTGATTCTCCGCAAAAAACTTTTCCCACAGAAACCCCATACAGCCCGCCGACTAGTTTGCCGTCACGGCGCACTTCCACGCTGTGCGCATGTCCTTGGCGGTGTAACTCTACATAGGCTTGAATCATTGCCTCGGTAATCCAGGTACCATCTTGTCCCTGTCTCGGTACGGCTGCACAGGCACGCATCACGCCTTCAAAGTCTTGATCAATCGTCGTCTCCCAATGCGCTTTCCGCTCCGTCTTGCGCAAACTTTGGCTCACCTTGAGTGATTCCGGAAGGAGCACAAACCGTGGATGTGGACACCACCATTGAATCGGTTGACCTTCACTGTACCACGGGAAGACCCCCGAGCGGTAAGCACTTAAAAGGTTAGCAGGATTTAGAACGCCTCCACGGGCCACCGGACTTCCATTGGGAGCCTTGTTTAAATCAACCGTTTCCCAGTCCAGCATGCCAAGATGCCACGCTGTGCGCGGCACCTTGGCAAGCGGTCACTTGGTAATGTTGTAAACCGAAGGGATCGAGACGCCGAGTTCGGTCGCAATCTCGCGGACGGAAAGACCTTTGTCGCGCATACCTGCTGCGCGCTTGCGCATGGACTCGTCGATGACGGCACGACGGCGGGCAGGGCGGGTCATCAAGCGAAGGAGGCGACGGGCCAACTCTTGCTTCGAAAGACGATCAATCTCCTTGGTCAGCTTTTGACTCTGGCGGCGGTTGGTTTCTTCCCAAGACTCCGAGGCTAGATCGCGGGCTTTCGCCAAGGCTGCACGGACAAATGCGTCTTTAGAGACGTATTCTGATGGGTTGAGGTCTAATTTCATAATTTATCAATAAGATGTAAAACTTACTTATAGCAAATGGGTTTAATAATAAAGTTAAGCCAATCAATAATTATCTAGTAAGGATAGTTACTTAGCACTGTGTATAAACATTTAACGGCTCCATTCGAGCATCCGTCGCAGGGGGATTTCGGCGGCCGCGCGGACTGATTCTTCGAGCTTAATTTCAGGCCCACCATTGACCAAGCAGTCTCTCAATTTCTGCAGGGTATTCATTTTCATATAACGACATTCATTGCACGAACAACGATCCGTGGGCGCAGCTACAAAAGTTTTATCCGGAACTTCGCGTCGTAAGCGGTGAATCATCCCGGACTCGGTAGTCACAATTAACGTCTTCGAAGTTTGTTGTTTAGCCCAAGCCACCATTCGTTCAGTGCTGCAAACTTCGTCCGCTAATTCTCGCACCGCTTCGGTACACTCAGGGTGAGCGACCACGGGAGCACCAGGGTGGGCGGCTTTAGCTCGGAGAAGTGCTGACGGAGTGAATTGGACGTGGGCGTAGCAACTCCCTGGCCAGAGTTGCATGCGACGGCCGGTGCGCGAGGCGACCCACTGACCAAGGTTTTGATCGGGCACAAAGAGGATCTCTTGGTCGGCCGGAATGCGTTCGACAATCTTACATGCGTTTCCGCTCGTGCAGATGACATCGGAGAGAGCTTTGACGGCAGCGGAACAATTGATGTAAGCGACAACCTTCAGGGCAGGATTGATAGCTTTCGCCGCCGCAAGTTTTTCCGGCGTGCACGAATCCGCCAGCGAGCACCCCGCCTCTAACACAGGTAGAAGCACGCGTTTGCTCGGGTTCACAATCTTGGCGGTCTCCGCCATAAAGTGCACGCCACAGAAAACGATGGTAGAGGCTTTAGCTTCAGCGGCCTTGTAGGCCAAGCCTAATGAGTCGCCGACATAATCGGCGACGCCTTGGATATCTTCGCACTGATAATTATGGGCGAGGATGATGGCGTCATTTTTCTTTTTTAACTCAAGCACCTCGCGTTGTAACTCCGAGAGCGGCAACGGCGAAGCCGGTAGTGGAGGGAAGACATCTGGAACAGGGAAGGTTGGCACGGCAGAAATTAACTTTTGGATTGTTGGCACTTCGAGCAAATAGCGGAAACTTGGAGACGTTGTGAAACAGGACGCATGTCATGCTTCGCTGCTACAGCTTTTCCGTACCACTCCATGAAAGGGGCTTCGACTTCGACAATCGTCTCGCACTGTTCGCAGATGAGTTGAGCGCGAAATCCGCTGCCGCCGTTTTCAGTTAAGTAATAAGTGTGGTCGCGGCCGACATCGACTTCACGGACGGCACCACAACCGACAAGCAAGGGTAGGGTGCGGTAAACCGTTGCACGGGAAACAGAGGTGTCGATCGCTTTGGCGCGCTGCAGTAAATCATCAGCCGTATA
>CAIYUD010000188.1 GCA_903929325.1 uncultured Opitutia bacterium
TACCTAAGGGTTAGTTAAGTATGCGCCCATGGATAATTGCAGGATCACTCGTAGGAGCATCTTTAACAAGTGCACCAAGTGAAGCCGTAGCGCCGCAGCCACACGTGGTCATCAAGACCGAAGGAGACTTTCGCATCATCCAAGCCAACGGGATTCCGAACCATGTGACAGGGCGCTTTCCGAGTCGTCAAAACCCCAACGCAATTGCAGCGAAAGACTATACATTTCGCGTCTCCCTGAAGCCACAAGTAGCCACAAAGCCGATCGCGACTGGCTATGCATGGTTCGGCGTCGCACTGAATGGCATCCCTTTTGAACCCGGCACTCAAGAGTTCTGGAAGGAAGATCGTAACTCAGGATGGCATTATGAAGCTGTCGGCGGTGAATCAAATTTAGGCATCGATCAGAGCCTCGCCCATGTACAGCCCAATGGCGCTTACCACTACCATGGCCTCCCGCACGGCCTCATCCAACTACTGGGTGGTGATAACAAAAAGATGACATTGGTGGGATGGGCCGCCGATGGCTTTCCGATTTACGCTAATTACGGCTACCAGGATCCGAAAAATGCCAAGAGCGCTCTTAAGAAAATGCGCTCGAGCTATCGCTTGAAATTAGGCGATAGGCCAAAAAGCACGTCAGGTCCCAGCGGGAAGTACGACGGAAACTTTACAGAGGACTACGAATATGTCAGCGGGCTCGGCGACCTTGACGAGTGTAATGGCCGCTTCGGCATAACCCCAGAATTCCCACAAGGTATTTACCATTATTATATCACTGAATCTTTTCCGCTGATTTCGCGGCAGTGGAAAGGCTTAGCGGATTCAAGCTTTCAGAAGCAAGGGCCACCGCCAGGGACAACTGCCAAGAAGCCCCGGCGAGAGAATGGCCCAGAACAACTGAATCGGTAACAAAACCCTTACGGCAGCCTAGGAGCTGACGGCTCAGGGAAGTCAGCTAACGTATCGCGGGTCGTGGTCGCACGACGGGCGTCTCGTGCTTCGGTGTCCAACTCGGCGCCCGCACGTAATTGCACGTGGGCGGGCTGTCCCTCAATCATCAATCGATCAACGGTTGCACGACGGGCTTCTGGCAACATGCCGACGTCACAGGCGAGTCGTAGAAGTGAAAGATTAGCCATCGACTCACCACTCGTCAGGAGACGGGCATGACGCAACGTGCCAAAGGCACGGGCAATGCGGTCTAAGAACTTTTCTCCCTCAGACTCGATTAAACGCAAACGCGCATTCTCTTCCTGCTCGACTACGTTACGCACCCATCCAGAGAGATGGCGCAGAATGGTGTCTTCGGATAAACCCAATGTTTGCTGGTTTGAAATTTGGAAAACATTACCGGCGGCATCAGAGCCCTCGCCAAGCCAGCCACGGACGGCGAGCCCATCCTGACCGAGCGCTCGGGCAACTTTATCCATATGACCCGCCAAGCATAGGCCGGGCAGATGCAACATTGCCGAAGCGCGTAAACCTGTGCCAACGTTGGTGGGACAGGCAGTCAAAAAACCGAGTCGGTCTGAATAAGCTAAAGGAAGCGCGGAGCTCAAAGCATCGTCTAATTGTTCAGCAATGTGCCAAGCTGCGCGGAGGTGCCAGCCGCCCTTCACGACCTGTACGCGTAAATGGTCTTCTTCATTGATCATCACTGAGACGGTTTGATCACGACTGACGAGGGCAGCACCGCCTTTGCCGCCGGAGAGCTCCTTGGAGACGAGGTGTCGTTCAACGAGTGCCGCACGCTCCAACTCAGGAAGTGCTTCCATGCGGACCTCGTGTGCACGCCGAAACTTAGGCATAGGATTCAATGCGCCTAAACACAACTCGGTCACTTTTGCGCGCTGGGCAGACTTGGCCCAACCTGGGAATGGATGGTCACTTAAGTTACGCGCCAGACGGATGCGCGTTGAGAGCACAATCGCTTGCTGCGCACCCAGCATATGGGTGAGTTCGTTTTCTGAAGAAAGGATGTCGCGGACTGACATAAATTTTAGACGATTTGACCTTCAAGGTTACGGATTAAATCACGAAGGCGAGCCGCGGACTCATAATCTTCAGATTGCACAGCTTCGTCCATCTCTCGCCGGGCTGCGTCCAAACGCATCTTGGCTTGTTCAGGTGAATAGGTGACGCCGGAAGGGCTACGACCAAGGTGATGGACGCCGCACTGGATTTTCCCAAGCAAGGGCTCTAGGGCAGGAAGGAGTGCAGTCCAGCACGAAGGACAGCCAAGCCTGCCCTTCTTCCGGAAATCAGCGTCGTTCATACCACAGGCAGAACACGCTAAGGTCGGGGGGACTTCCGTCTGAGAAAGCACCCCGGCAAGCTGGAAGACGGCAGGGTCGCCTGCCCCGCCCTTTTCGGCACATCCTTCACAAAGGTGCACCTTGGTAATCTGACCCTGGACGATTTGGGTAAGGTGAACGGTGGCGGTGGCGCCACAGACGGAGCAAGGGACGGTTTTGCCCATGTGGTAGTAGGGAAACACGGTAACCGAGATTGGCAAGGGCAAGCAGGTTTGACTTCCTAGGCCGAACGGAGATGTTCACAACTCCCTGCGATGGCCACCTTGCCACGGATTGTCATTACTGGAGTCGGCCTAACCGCGCCGAACGGGAATACTTTAGCTGAATTCCGAGCCAACCTACTGGCTGGAAAGGCCCGTATCGCCGAAATCGACGTCCGGCACATGGGCAAGCACCCTGCCGGTGTCTGTGATTTTGACGCTACCCGGTGGCAAAAACGCAAAGAGATCCGCAACGGCACCCGCGTCGGCTCGATCTCAATTTACTGCTCTCGCGAAGCCATTGTGAATAGCGGCCTCGATTGGGATAAAACTGATAAATCACGTGTCGGTGTCTACCTCGGCATCACCGAGCACGGTAACGTCGAAACCGAAAACGAAATTTGGAATATCTCTCAGTTTAATAACGATACCAAATATTGGACGCACCACCATAACCCCCGGACTGTTGCTAATAACGCCGCAGGGGAAGTTACCATGAATATGGGTATCACGGGCCCTCACTATACCATCGGTGCAGCCTGTGCCGCCGGGAATGCGGGGCTCATTCAAGCGGCCCAAATGCTGCAACTGAATGAAGTGGATATTGCTCTCGCCGGTGGTGTCTCCGAGTCGATTCACACTTTTGGAATTTACGCAGGATTTAAAAATCAAGGCGCACTGGCTTCTCATGTAGATCCAGCCAAAGCCTCGCGTCCATTTGATAAGAACCGCAACGGCATCGTTATCTCTGAAGGTGGCGCGGTTTATGTCCTTGAGCGCCTCGATGATGCTTTAGCACGGGGCGCCAACATTATCGCCGAGATTGCGGGCTGGTGTATCAACTCAGATGCCACCGATGCCGTCTTGCCTAATCCAGATCGTCAAGCCGAGTGCGTTCGCAAAGCGTTAGAACGCGCAAAAATGAAGCCCAGCGATGTGCACATTATCTCAACACATGCGACGGCTACTTCCATGGGAGATATCCAGGAGTGCATAGCCTTGCGCACGGTTTTCGCAGACTGCCCACGCACCAAGATTAACAACACGAAGAGCTATATTGGCCACTGCATGGGGGCAGCGGGTGCCCTTGAGCTCGCAGGCAACTTGCCATCGTTCCAAGACGGGATTGTCCACCCAACCATCAATGTCGATGACCTAGACCCTGAATGTGCCATCCCAGGCCTTGTCATCAATCAGCCCGTCTCCATGGGCTCTGTAGACACTATCCTTAATAACTCCTTTGGTATGCTGGGGATAAATTCGGTCCTGATCGTGAAAAAATATGGGATTGCCTGACGGCTGGGGGTCTATTTGTAGAAGGCTGCTCTATGAACAAGGACGACGTTAAGTCCATCGTGCTCGACATCATCCGGGACATTGCCCCGGACGAGGACCTTTCCGCGCTTAAACACGAGGTTCGCCTCCGTGACCAGCTAACCTTGGATTCAATGGACTTCCTCGATATCGTCATGGAACTACGCAAGCAGCATGGCATCGAAGTTCCTGAAATCGATTACCCACAGTTAGCCTCTTTGGAGTCCTGCGGGGAATACCTTCTGCCTAAGTTTAAGGCGAAGGGTAAGTAAGCCTGGTGTTTAAGAAACGACGGCCGCGCCATCCCCTGTCGCAGCCGTAAATATCGTTGGCCGATGGCCAAACTTCTTCGCGTAAGTGTCAGCTAAGCCATTGGCTTCTTTTTCACCAAATTGGCTATCACAGAGCGCCATACAGGCGCCGCCAAATCCACCACCGGTTAAGCGAGCACCCAAAACTCCAGGGCACTCAACCGCGCGCTCAACCAAGAAGTCGAGTTCGTCGCAACTGTTACCAAATAGGTCACGAGACGAAGCGTGTGAAGCGGTCAAATTGCGCCCAACCCGCGCGACATCCTTGGCGGCAAGAGCAGCGTGCGTATCACGAACGCGTGCAGTCTCCTCAACGACGTGACGGGCACGCTTAAGTAAGTCACCACCTAAGCCACTTGTGGCAAGCAAAGCATTATCGGCAGAGGCTAAATCGCGGAGCAAGGGAGCTTTCAAGCGGAGTGCAGCAAAGGCATCCATACACTCGCGGTGGCGGGTGGCATAGAGTGAGTCAATGAGTGCATGCTTTTTTTGGGTATTTAAAACCCAGAAACGTAAACCCTGTGGCATCGGGACGTTCGAGAATGTATTTGTCGCGCAATCGATAGCGACGAGGTGGTCTTTTTTTCCAAAAGCTGAGCAACCTTGATCCAGGATGCCGCAAGGCATGCCAACAAATGTGTTTTCAGCTAAACGGCCGAGTTCAGCCATGCGCTTACGATCGACACTATAGTTGTAAAGCGAACTCAACGCATAACCAGCTGCCAACTCAATGGCGGCAGACGAAGAAAGGCCTGCTCCCATGGGAAGGTCGTTGGTTACGGCTAAATCAAATCCGTGCGGAACTGACATTCCCTCATCTCGCAGAACTTTCAGCATACCGAGCGGGTAATTAACCCAGCCATCGGTGCCTTGTACTGGCTGAACTTGATCGAGACTTAATTCGACCAAGTTTTTCTGTGACTGGCTTATTAAACGAATCACCTTATCCGTCCGCGGAGCAAGTGCCACATGGACACCCCGATCAATGGCTGCACCGAGCACCGGTCCACCATTGTAGTCTAGGTGATTGCCAATGAATTCTAGGCGTCCAGGTGCACGTGCAATCACCGTAGCTGGCCGTCCAAACTGCTCCTGGAAGAAGGCTTTCATTGAGTACAAATCTGCAAACGGGTCGAAGGGAGGGCGAGGCATTTTAAGGTGCCAATGGCTTGTCGCTGGAACCTAAGGGGCTATATTGGGGTATAACTCTTATGCGCCTTCTTGTGCTACTTGCTGGTATTCTTTGCTTTGACTCTGTCGTCATGGCAGAAACTGCCCGGCTACGTAAAAAAGATAATGGCAATATCGTAGAGGTCGAAATCGTCGAAGTTCAGGTTGATAGAGTCACCTTCCGGCTACCCGGTGGCGAACAAACCCATACCATCGCATGGGAGGGATTGGATACGGAATGGATTAAGCGCAATTCACCAGCGGTTTGGAATGAGCACGAGCTCATGCTCAAGCCAGAGCCAAAGACAGAAACAAAGAAAGAAGATACGGGAGATCCTTTTGCGAAAGAAACGCCACCTGCCGACACGAAGGAACTCGTTAAAAATCTTTCGAGCGCTCTCTCAGATCGCATGAAGGGTATTGATGCTTGGACTATCACAAGCTTCTGCAAAACCTACGGAATAGAAGAAGCAGCATTTTGGAGAGGCTACGACGAGCTTCGCAAGGCCAGCGGAACGTATGTCGAACCAAAGACAACCGACGGCGATAAATCTTCGGCGGATAAGAAAAGCAGTCGAACCAAAGATGGCAGCAAAGACCGCCAGTCTTGGGAGCGCGATCCTGCAGGAAAAGCTCGTGAAGACCTTCTGCGAGCCGAGTCAGAAAAAGGCCACACCACCCTTAACTGTATTGGCTACATCCGAACCATTGCAGATGGAGGCTACAAGGGTCGTCTCGCTTGGCAGTTCTTACGTGAAAACGCGGAGGACCGCAAAGCGCTAGCTGCACGGTTACGAAAATACGAAACCTTGGCCGGCGAACTTGCTGATCGCACTGACAAGACAGATGCGAAGCGGGATGCTTTAGTCCTACGAAAATTACTCGGCGACGTGGCTGCTTCTGTCGAAAAGCTTTCAAAAGAAAATAACACGCAAGAGGAGAAGCTAAAGAGCGACTGCCAGTCGCTGGTTACGCGCCTAGGCGCAGTCCGGTAAGGAATGGCCGCGCCCTCCAAAAGTTCACTGGCGAAGCTAGGCTTGAGGGCCGCAGGGGTTGCTCATGACATAGCTCACCCACTGTCTGTCGCCCTACTCGCCGCACAAAACATTGAAGGTAAGGGAGCAGCTCAACTTAAAGCATCGTTACGTCGCATGGAGAAACTCCTGCAGTCGCTACGAGCAGATCTACGAGGTGAGTCGTCCAAAGCTTCGAGTGCTTCGGTAGATTTGGCTGATCTTAGTAAAGACATCTTCGCTGGACTAAAGGCGTCTGACCAAAAACGCGTTGGGTTTAAACTTAAGGGCAAAGTAAAGACCGATGCAGTCGCCCTCCATCGCATCCTTGAGAATTTAGTACTGAACGCACTTCGTCACAGCGATGGCGACGTTGAGGTAACCCAAACGCACAAAGCCAACCAACTCACCTTACTCGTCAATGGCGGTGCTACAAAAAGCAAACGGACTAAGGGCTGGGGCGTTGGGCTGGCAAGTTCCCACGATTTAGCCAAACGCTTAGGCTACGCCCTAACAGTCGATATCAAACCAAGTCGATCCCGGGCGCGTCTAAGTGCACCCAGATCAGCCAAACAATAAGAGGACCGGCCGTCTTCCTCTTCAGAAAAACGACCGGTCGGTTTTAATGGTGGAGCCAATCGGGATCGAACCGACGACCTCTTGCCAACGCCCTACGCTGCGCGTTGGGCTGCAAGAGGACCGGCCGTCTTCCTCTTCAGAAAAACGACCGGTCGGTTTTAATGGTGGAGCCAATCGGGATCGAACCGACGACCTCTTGCATGCCATGCA
>CAIYUD010000189.1 GCA_903929325.1 uncultured Opitutia bacterium
GAAGGCGCAGAGGTCATTGTCCTACCGGAGCTTTGCCTTATTGGCTACACCTGCGGAGACCTCATCCCCAACCGAAGCCTACTCGATGGATCTCTTTTAGCCCTGCGCAAAGTCGCAGAGGCGACCCAGAAACTTGGGGTGACGGCTCTTGTCGGTCTACCCATCGAAGTGGATGGACGTATCTTTAATTGTGCAGCCTTTGTCTCACGTGGGAAAATTCTCGGTGTTATCCCAAAAACTCACCTACCAAACACAGGAGAGTTTTATGAACAGCGCTGGTTTGCTTCAGCCCGCGTGAACACGACGCAAACATTAACCAGTCTCGGCGGCGTTCCCTTTGGTACAGACTTACTCTTTCGCGCATCGGATGTCATCGACTGCGTCATCGGCGTTGAACTCTGTGAGGATCTGTGGGCGGTTGAGCCACCGAGTGGCGGTCTAGCTCTCTCGGGCGCTACCGTGCTGTGCAACCTTTCGGCGAGCGACGAATTACTAACGAAGGCTGCTTACCGCCGTGAGCTGGTCGGAAACCAATCCGCCCGCTGTTTAGCAGCTTACGTTTACGCAGCGGCAGGCGCAGGCGAATCGAGCACCGACTTGGTCTATAGTGGTCACGGTTTAATTGCCGAAAACGGAATTGTGCTCGGCGAATCCGAACGCTTCCGATTCGAGGACGCACTGCTCGTTTCACAAATCGACGTTGATAAACTCGCCTCGGAACGTCGTCGCAATAGCACCTTCTTTGGTACAACACCACCACGCCCAACACGCTCCATTGCCTTCGAACTTGGTCAACCAACGGGGCACGTCTCCAAGCTACGTCGGAGATTCTCGCAGCACCCGTTTGTACCCTCCGACGCCACACGTCGTGACGAATATTGCCAAGAAATCTTTGCGATCCAATCGACAGGCTTGGCCCGCCGCATTCGCCATACAGGGGTACGGCAAGTGGTCATTGGGATTTCCGGCGGACTCGATTCAACTTTAGCCCTGCTCGTTACCCTCGAGGCCTTCGGGCGCCTTGGACTGGATAAACGCGGCATCATTGGGGTAACCATGCCAGGCCCTGGTACGAGCGCACGTACCCTGCTCAACGCGCGTCAGCTCATGCTGACACTCGGCATCACCCAACGCGAAATCCCGATTGGGTTAGCGGTGGAACAACACCTGCGCGACATTGGACATCCTGCCGGTCAGCATGATGTCACTTACGAAAACACCCAAGCACGTGAACGCACACAAGTGCTCATGGATATTGCCAATCAAGTCGGCGGACTCGTCGTTGGCACAGGCGATCTCTCGGAAGCTGCCCTAGGCTGGTGCACATTTAACGCCGACCACATGTCAATGTACCACGTCAACATCGGCGTGCCCAAAACACTTGTTCGCCACCTGGTCACCTGGACAGCACACACCCGTCACGTCGGCGAAACCCGTGCGATTTTAGAAGACGTTTCAGCCACACCTGTGAGCCCTGAATTACTTCCACCCAACGCCGACGGCAGTATTACCCAACGCACGGAATCGATCATTGGCCCTTACGAGTTGCACGATTTCTTCCTTTACCACCTAGTTCGCGGCGGATTCCGCCCCCGGAAGATTCTCTGGATAGCAGAACATGCATTCGCGGGTAAATACGATGCAGAGTCCCTGAAACGTCACCTGCGCACCTTTATTAGCCGTTTCTTTAGCCAGCAGTACAAGCGCTCTACCCTGCCTGACGGCCCGAAAGTAGGCTCGGTTGGACTCTCCCCCCGTAGCGATTGGCGGATGCCTTCGGATGCGGAATCTTCGGCGTGGCTTGCGGAGTTGGGCTGAAGTCCTCACCTTGAGGGCGATGTCCGCCCCACTGCAGACCCACCCCTTAGCCACCCGAGCCCTCATCGAAGCGCTCGGTGGCGATCAGGTAAAAACAGACGAGGTAAGTTGCCTCGCTGCATCGTACGACAACACGCGCTACAGTTTTATGCCAGAAGCGGTGGTGGCACCGAAAGATGTCGAGAACTTACAAAAGGTCGTTCGTCTGGCAAATCTACATAAAGTTCCCATCACGGTACGGGGACGTGGCACCGGCAACACGGGCGCGAGTGCACCTATCCGCGGCGGCTGGGTTATTCACTTAGCGCATTGGGAGAAAATCGAAATCGATCCACAGTCCTCACTGGCTTGCGTCGAGCCTGGAGCCATTACCGCAAAAATTAATGAGTGCGCAGCGGTTCATGGACTATTCTTCCCGCCCGATCCATCGTCTTTAAACTTCTGCAGTATCGGGGGTAACATTTCTACCAATGCAGGCGGGCTACGGGCGGCGAAGTATGGCGTGGTGCGCGACTTTGTCGTCGCACTAGAAGGCGTACTTCCCACCGGCGAATTTGTACGCTGGTCCGCCCCCTTACGTAAATTTGTGAGCGGCTATAACCTCCGCGACCTCTGGGTTGGTGCTGAAGGTACCTTAGGAATTGTTACCAAGGCTTGGATTCGCTTAGTACCACTACCGCAAGCACGGCGCACCTTCCTTTTTGCCTTTGAGAGCGATGAAAAGGCCCTCGAAGCCGCCGCCGCTTTAATGACATCAAGGGTAGCCCCCGCTGTCTTTGAGTTCCTCGACACCCAAACCACGGAAGTCGCCCAACGACGTCTGGGTGCAAGCGTCTTCACCGCCGCAGAAGTTCAAGGCGTTGCCAATCCTGCACTCCTACTCATCGAGTTGGACGGACATCCGGCCGTTCTGGCCGAAGATGCCGAAAAGGTTCGTGCCTGGGCTAAGGGACGCACACTCGCCCAACGAGAAAGCGACGACCCTGTCGAAGCAGAGAAACTGTGGACTATTCGCCGCACGTGCTCCCAAGCAATGTACCTCTTGGGTAATGCTAAACTAAACGAAGACATTGTCGTCCCATTCCGCAGTTACGTTAAGCTCATCCAGCTCGCGCAACGCATGCGCACGACCTACGGATTACCAACGCCAACCTTTGGCCATGCAGCGGATGGAAACTTCCACATCCACGTCATGTACAATCGCGAAGACAAGGAACACTGCCGCAAGGCCGAGAGCGCGATCTTAGAAATGATGCGCGAAGTCGTGGCGATGGGTGGAGCGATTACGGGGGAACACGGTATTGGTATTTCCAAGTCCCCTTTCTTACGCCTCCAACACACGCCTGCCGAAATTAATGCCATGATGGCAATTAAGCGCGCGCTCGACCCGAATAACATTTTAGCTCCCGGACAAATCTTTGAACCGGTTAACGTCTGGGAATACACCGCCTCAAAGGTCACCTTCCCCTGGGACAAACACTAAGCCGTGGCAGGACCTGTTGCCATTTTTGATTGGGATGGAGTGGTTGTCGATTCATCAGCTGCCCATCGACAGGCGTGGCAACGCCTAGCCGCTGCCGAAGGCCTACCCATCAAACCCGACAGCTTTCTAAAGGGCTTCGGTAAACGAAATGAAATGATCATCCCCGAGATTCACGGCTGGTCGAACGACCCTACCGAAATCCGCCGCCTGTCCCTCGCCAAAGAAGCCCATTACCGTGATTTAGCCGCAGGTGACCTCATGTCCCTACTCCCTGGGGTCAAAGAGCTTCTTGGGGCATTACAGCAAGCAGGAATACCCTGTGTAATCGGAACCTCAACGCATCGGCTAAACCTGAAACTGGCTTTCGACCGTTTCGGCCTTGAATCGTTCTTTCAAGGTGCAGTTACCAGCGAAGACGTGACTCGCGGAAAACCCGACCCAGAAGTCTTCCTGAAAGCATGCGCGCTCATTCATGGTGACGTTGCACAGTCAGTAGTCTTTGAAGACACCCTGGCCGGTGTAGCGGCTGCCAAAGCTGGTGGTTTCCGAGCGGTGGGACTTTGCACCACCCATTCGCGTGAAATTATGGCAACGTCTGGGGCAGACCTAATTGTGACCAACCTCTCTGAAGTTACACCGCAACTCGCCCTCCCTAAAGCACGGTGAGATGAGCGGTTTTAAACTTCATTCTGACTATCAGCCGACAGGCGATCAGCCGACAGCCATTGCGGCGCTGGACGCTTCTATTCGAGCTGGAAACCTTCACCAAACACTTTTGGGGGTAACGGGATCGGGTAAGACATTCACGATGGCCAACCTTATTGAGCGCCATCAACGGCCCACCTTAATTGTTTCACATAATAAAACCCTAGCCGCTCAACTCTTCGCTGAGTTCAAAAAGTTTTTTCCAGAGAACGCGGTCGAATATTTCGTTAGTTACTACGACTACTACCAGCCAGAAGCTTACGTCCCACAGACGGATACCTTTATTGAGAAAGATGCTTCTATTAATGACGACATCGAGCGACTTCGCATTCGCGCAAGTAGCGCACTGCTATCCCGGCGCGACGTCATCGTGGTAGCAACTGTCTCGTGCATCTATGGGCTTGGTTCGCCTGAAGAATTTAAGTCAGCCATGCTCCCTTTACACACAGGGATGACGCTGCGCCGTGACGACCTTTTGGCTAATTTAGTTAAGAATCAGTATTCGCGAAATGATGCTATTTTGGAACGTTGTAACTTCCGAGCTAGGGGTGAAACCGTTGACCTCTGGCCCGCCTATCTTGAAACCGCACTACGTATAACCTTCTTCGGGGACACCTTAGAGTCTATTCGCGAACTCGATCCCTTGAGCGTTCGTCCGGGTGCGCATTTAGAACACTTCGATCTTTACCCTGCCAATGCGCATATCACGTCACCCGAAAGCCTCCCGCCCGCAATCCTCTCGATTAAAGCAGAGCTCGAAGATCGCGTAGCTTTCTTTGAACGCGAAGGTCGACTTGTGGAAGCTCAACGGATTCGCATGCGCACAGAACATGATTTAGAAATGATGCGAGAGACAGGCTTCTGCCAAGGGGTTGAAAATTACTCGATGCACATTGGCGGACGAAAGCCAGGCGAGCGGCCCTTCTGTTTGTTAGACTTCTTCCCGGACGACAAACTAGTGTTCATTGATGAGAGCCACGTAAGTGTACCGCAAATCGGCGGTATGTATCTGGGAGATCGCTCAAGAAAACAGCGTCTAGTCGACTTCGGCTTCCGTTTACCGTCTGCGATGGAGAATCGACCACTCCGACCTGAAGAATTCGATGCGCTGGCCGGGCAAACTGTCTACGTATCGGCGACCCCCGCACCCCATGAATATAAAGTCTCTGCGGTTGTAGCGGAGCAGATTATTCGTCCAACGGGCTTGCTCGATCCGGTCATGGAAGTCCGCCCAATTAAAGGACAAGTCGAAGATGCTATCGGGGAGGTTAAGGCTGAAATTGCCAAGGGGCACAGGACCCTCGTAACGACGCTGACAAAACGAATGTCCGAAGAAATTTCAGATTACCTAAGAGAACAAGGTATCAAGGTTGAGTACCTGCATTCGGATATCGATGCGATTGAACGCGTCGAAATTCTACGACGGTTACGGCAGGGTGGCTGTGATGTGCTCGTTGGTGTTAACTTATTACGTGAAGGCCTTGACCTGCCCGAAGTCGCCTTGGTGGTAATTTTAGATGCCGACAAAGAAGGATTCCTGCGAAGCGAAACAAGTATCATCCAGACAGCGGGACGCGCGGCTCGCCACGTTGAAGGACGCGTTATCCTCTACGCCGACGTGATGACCAAGTCCCTCACACGGGCGATGACAATCTCCAGCGACCGTCGCAAGCGACAGCATGCCTACAATATAAAGAACGGCATAACACCGAAGTCCGTGCAGCGACCTATCGAAGACAGTCTTGTTGTCAAAGACGATGCAGCGGCCGACATTACCCTGCTTAAGGGCGATAAGGATCTGCAAGCGGTACTCTCTGATTTAGAAACCGAGATGCTCGCAGCGTCGGATCGTTATGAGTTTGAGCGTGCCGCTCACTTGCGCGACCAAATCGCGACCTTGCGCGGGGAAAAGCCTGCAGGTGCAGGTCGCTCCAAGCGTCGTCGTGGTGGACGTTAATCAGGACTGACCTAAACGACGGGCGATATCGGCATCGCCGATTTCAAAGTAAGTTCGCCTACCTAAAGGATCGACGCCGGGCTGGCTCGTACGGAATAACTGCTGCACAAGTTCAAGAAGCTCCGCTTCGGACAAATTATCTGTGCGGTAACGGGAACGTCGTATGGCCAGCTTAGCCAGCGCGTCGGCAGCTAAATGCGCCTTGCTGAAATCGCCTTCGTGTCGACTCATCTCCGCGAGCAAGTCGCGCAGAAAAGCCTCTGCCTCGCCGGGTTCAACCCAAAGAGGAATGGATAGCACACGCCAAAAATTCCGTCCGAAAGGCTCAAAACTAAAACCTGCTAACTGCAACAGTGCTTCGCGTTCGCGCAAGGCCGCTGCAGGCAAAGGTTCGAGCTCTAAAGCCAAGGGGAGCAATAGCGGCTGCGTTACTGGAACTGACGCCGTAAACTGACTGAGAATCTTTTCGTAGAGTACGCGTTGATGCGCAGACCCTAAATCGAGAAGTACCATGCCGGAAGGTGTCTCAAAAACAGCGCGGTCACCACGGAGACGCCCAAGCAGCCTCCAACCTAATTTGAGTGTACTGGGTGGCGTCGCACTGGGACGGGTCGATTCACCTCCCGCGAGCGGCAGCGCAGGCACAGGAGCGACTGAGATTGACGAAGGCTTAACTAAGGGCACGTGCGCTGTCGGGTGAATCTCGACCGCAGGAACGACCGACTGTGCATCGCCTGTGGCAGACTGTCCACGTAACGTGGCCAAGACGGCACGCATCACAAAGGCTCGTACTTGCGGCTCATTCCGAAAACGGATTTCACGCTTTGCGGGGTGTACATTGACGTCCACAGCAGCCGGGTCGATTTCGAGAAAAAGAAATGCGAGCGGGAAGCGACCTTTAGGAATGAGCGTATGGTAGCTTTCCACCAAAGCATAGGCGAGGGCTCGACTATCCACAGGCCGACCATTCACGACCGTCACCAAGTCTTGGCGGGTCGAACGACTGACCCCCGGTTTACCCAAAAGTCCGCTCACGCCCATACCGCTTCCTTCAACTGACGGGAGCGGGATAAGGTCGTCGGCAACAGCTTTACCCCAGATTTCACGAACGCGCTCGATAAGTGGAGCCTGACCAGGCGATCGAAAAACATCTCGCCCATCTTCCCGCAACAAAAAGCCAACTTCAGGGTGTGCGACCGCATAAAGCCGCACCATACGAATTAAATGCGCTGATTCAGTGTCGTCGGTCTTAAGAAACTTTAAACGCGCAGGAACGGGGTGGAATAGATTTTCCACTTCGACGCGCGTGCCCACTGCCATGCCATGCTCTCGGCGGTGAACAATGCGGCCTCCATTCACGAGGATCTCGCATCCAGCTTCAGCGCCGGCCGCTCGAGATTGCAGGGTAAAACGTGAAACGCTGGCAATCGAAGGCAAGGCCTCGCCGCGAAAGCCGAAGGTAGAAATACGGTCTAAGTCTGCCGCAACTTGGATTTTACTCGTGGCATGTCGTTGAAGGGAAAGCTCCGCTTGATCGGGCGACATCCCAACACCGTCATCTTCAACCACCATACGTGCTTTTCCCCCGCGCGAGAAATCGATGGTGATGCGTCGCGCACCCGCATCGAGGGCATTCTCGAGCAACTCCTTGGCGGCAGCCGCTGGCCTCTCCACGACTTCCCCGGCAGCGATTTGATTCGCTACAGTATCGGCGAGGATACGAATTTCAGGGGTCGCCATTGGGCCTACTTAGGTAAACCCGCCCTACCCGCTTGCCAAGCCACCAGTCCGTCAGAAAGTAACGCGTGCCCAATCGCCTGGCCAACGAACGCAGCCTCTACCTGCGGCAACATGCCCACCAGCCTGTAGACTGGTGGCCTTGGTGCCCTGAGGCCTTTGCAGAGGCTAAACGGCGCGATGTGCCCGTTTTAGTCTCTGTCGGTTATGCATCCTGCCATTGGTGCCATGTGATGGCACAGGAATGTTTTGATAATCCCTATATCGCAGGACTGATGAATCAGCACTTTGTGAATATCAAAGTCGACCGCGAGGAACGTCCGGACGTCGACAAGTTTCACATGGACGCCGTGCAGATGATCCAGCAGCACGGCGGCTGGCCGTTAAATTGTTTCTGCCTAGCAGATGGACGTCCCTTTTTCGGTGGCACATATTTTCCGCCTGAAGATCGCGGCAAGGGGCAAACATCTTGGCCACAGGTCCTCATGCGCGTCTCTGAATTTCACCGAACCAACCGCGGCGCACTCGAAGAAAATGCCAATGCCGTTGCCGGTAATCTTATACATTTAACACGGGCACCGGATGCCAATGGAGTTGCCCCTGATGGCGAAAGTCGCCGTAACGCCGCAAAGTCACTATGCGAAGATGCCGACGACACCTACGGAGGCTTTGGCGGGGCGCCTAAATTTCCGCCGGCAATGCCGTTAGGTTTTTTACTTACCCTACGAACCCGTAAAGATTTACCGTTAGTTGATAGAACTCGGATTGAACACTTTATCCGTCGCACCTTAGACGCCATGGACCAAGGCGGACTACAGGATCAAATCGGCGGCGGCTTTTCACGCTACTGCGTCGACCGTGACTGGACTGTCCCTCACTTTGAAAAACTCATCTGTGATAACGCCCTACTTCTTGGCACCTACGCACGTGCTGCCGTGGCCCTGCAAGAGCCACGCTATGCAGAAGTCTGCGTGCGGATTGTGGAGTGGCTTGAGAGGGACATGCGGGTTGGCGTGAATTATGCAGCCTCCTTGGATGCGGATACTGAACACCACGAAGGGACTACCTACGTGTGGACGCCTTCCGAAATTAAAGAAATACTCGGCGATGAAGCTGAAGGCTTTTGTGCTGCATTTGGTATTACCAACGAAGGCAATTTTGAAGGTGGTCGCAGTGTGCCAACTTTTCGCACCCCACGCAATCGCTCTGAGTTTTTAAAATCAGTTCAATCCGTACACCTCGTCCGAACGAAACGTAAACAACCAGGACGCGACGACAAGGTGCTAACGGGTTGGAATGCCTTGCTGGCAGCAAACTTAGCACGAGCTGGCGACCTCCTCGATAAACCCGATTGGCGTAAACTCGCGGAATCCATCCTTGAGGGACTTAAGCCCTGCATCCAAAAAGACGAAAAGGGGCTGTGCTATCTTTATGCAGTACTCGGAAGCACAACGCCCAGTACATTATCTGATTACGCTTGGCTTGCAGAAGCTCACCTTGCGCTGGCAACTCAGGGCAATACGGCGCATGTCGCTGCGGCCGCTGAAATCACGCGCGCGGCAGTTACGCGATTTGGTGATTCAAGAGAAATTGGCTACTTCTTAAATCAAGAAGACGCCAACGGATTGCCGATCAGGCAGAAAGATTGGTGGGACAATGCCGTTCCCGCGGGCAACAGTTCACTCCTATACAATCTCGCGTCTCTTCAAGCCATCGACACTTCGGCTCCATGGGGCGATCTACGCAACGAACTCGCTAAAGCTTACGGTGGCATGACGAAGAACGCTCCACATGGAATGGGCCGAGTGCTCGAAGCCTTAGAATTAGGCGAGTCTGGCATTGCCGTACTTAAAGTTGGTCCTGACCAAGACTTCTCCGCCGTTGCAAAAGCAATCCAGAGCTTAGAGCAAATTGTTTACCTTCAGCAGTGTCCACAAAAGGGCCTTTATCTCTGCCGACAAGAAACCTGTCTTCCTGTGATTTGGCAGCTGGATGAAGTGCTTCTTCGACTGAAGGACTGAAAGATTGGCAAAGTGCTCGGCAGACACACGCTAGGGCAATGACCCAAATACTCCTATTACTTGGCCTAGGACTCGTTGCTGGAACTATCAGTGGCGTCTTTGGCATTGGTGCAGGCGTGGTTGTCACTCCTGCCCTCCTATGGATTTGCGGAATGACCCAAGCGACCGCCCAAGGAGTTGCCTATACCGTCATGGTTCCAATGGCCATTCTGGGTGCATGGCGTTACCACAGCCAACCTGCCCTGGCGATGGACTGGAAGGTCATTGGCCTGATCGCAAGCACCTGTCTCATCGGCGTGTGGCTGGGCACACATTTAGCCTTTATCGCAGAAGAAAATGTCCTTCGCAGAGCCTTTGGTGCTTATCTCTTAGCGATGGGCGCATACCTGCTTCTCGGTAGCCGGTAAGCGCGCTACTTGCGCTTGCCCCGAGCAAAAGGAACATAGACACTACTGCAGATGGCCGAGGACACACGCTACGTCTATTCATACGGATATCGCAGTGCCCGTCGCATTCTCTTGGGGATGTTCACGGTCGAAGACATGGGTGAACAAGGTATCAAGTATCACCCAAATTGGTCGCGGATCTGGAAAATAGGCATCGGATCAATTGTCCTCTCCTACCTTTCACTCTCTTCACTACTCTATTTCCGGGAGAGGTATATGCGAGGAATCGAGCAGACGAAATGGTCGAATATGTTCCTCTACTTCGTTAGCACTGAAGCTAAAGAAAATCACCTTCAAATCAAAGGAGACCACTATATCAATTTAGCCAAAGACGCCTTGCGGCGCGAAGACTACGGAGAGTTTGCCAAATACATCGGCACGGGCGCGAGCCTCGCTCGCTCAAACCTAGACGGACAAAAACTCTTTGCAGACTTGTTGTTCGCTTTCGGCCGCACAACCGACGCTTTCACAATTCTCGAAGACTCACTCCCGAAGGCAAAAAAAGACCGTGAATACTTCCGAGGCTATCTGAAGCGTAGCTTTACGCTCGAACAAGACCGCCGCATTATTGCGTGTGCAGAAAAATACATGGATGACCCTGAGGTTGACCCAGGTATTCAGGCTGATTTGCGCTTCTCATTTGCGCAGGCAAACTTCCTGCGAGGAAATTTTGATATAGCCACAGACTTTCTGCGCAAGCGGCACCTCGATATCACCCCCGAAGGCTATACCCTCCTCTGCCAAATATCCTGGGAGCGCGGCGATCGAAAAAATGCCATCGAAAAACTTGCGGAAGCCGTGCGCACTTTCCCGGCATCCGATAACCTTCGAGCCATGCTTGCGCGTTGGTACAAGGAAACCGGGGATTTAGCCGCAGCCAAAGACTCCCTCAACATGCTGCTTGTACGGGACCCAACGGCAACCTCCCCGCGTATCCAAATGTTATACCTGATGCCGGGTGAAACTCAAAAAGACAGGCGCGAGGCGCTTATTGACCAGATTTTGAAAGATTTTTCAAAAAATGAACCGGCCTTGCTTGAACTCGGCCAGTTTGGCAATGAAACCTCGGACTACAAGCTGACGAGTCGCCTCTACAAGCACGCAGTAGAGTCGAGCTTTCCGAGCCGTCCCCAATTCCTCCTCACGCACGTCGAAACCTTAACAAATGCCGGCAAAACAAAAGAGGCTATTGCGATTGTCGACGAACTTTTTCAAAGAAACGCCAAAGATCAATGGTTTGCAGAGATGCGCATCACCTTTGATGCACTTCGTATGATTGCCTATTATGCCGAAGGACAAGCCGACATCGGTGCGATTAATTTAAAAAAGGTATTAGACGCACGTTCGATTCAGCCGCAGCTTATTTGCGCTATCGGGAAGAAACTCGTCCAAGTTCGACGATTCGAAGAAGCCAACAATACGATGACCATCGGTCAGCAGCGTTTTGAGAATAACCAAGGCATCTTGCTGCAATTCGTAAAAATGAAAGTGGAGAACGAAGAAATGTCGGATGAACTTGAATCGTATCTCCGGAAACTCATGGCTATGCGACGCCCCCCACAGGAACTTTTACAAAAAGCCTACACACGCATTGCCTCTGATAAATTCCTCTATTCGGAAGGTCGCGAGACCCTCCTCAAGGAAATCAAAGCGAGCATAAAGCAGGGCACAGGGGCTGAGGTTGGTTCATAACCTGACAGCCCAGTCACTGGCCGTGGCCGAGCTCAACGTCTTGGCGTACGAGCAACCACCAGACTTCATTCGTACGAAGTTCGATAGGGGTAACCTTGTAACCTTCAGCCTGCGGCGCATCCGAGCCGCTAGCTTCGAGTAATCGAACGTTAGCACGCTCGGCTCCTGGATAATCCCCGTACCCAACTGACAGGCCTTTGAGGTAATAAGGCAACGGCCAGCAATTGGTTCCGCTGACCTGAATGACAAAGGAACTGTCTGACGTTGCTGCCGCACCAATAGCACGCGCGACCGACGGGACAGCGGCCGATGTCTCGAGGTAGGCATAGCGGACATCAGCGACCCAGCGGAATACACCAATGGACAACACCACCAAGAGAAGACTACGGACAACGTGCCATGTGCCCTCGTCGAGACCTTGGCACAGGTCGTCAAAAATCAGTTCCGGCAGCAGCACAATCAATACGAGCATATCAAC
>CAIYUD010000190.1 GCA_903929325.1 uncultured Opitutia bacterium
CCGACTTTAGAGGCGAAGCGCTGAAAAGGTTCAGCCCGTGCAGCAAGACGTTCGGCAGCTCCTAAATGGGCGGGCTCGACTAGGGTGACTTCGGTTTGCCCGCGAACTGTCAGCACTTGCCAACTCGGAAGAAAGAGGCGCGACGTTTGCTTGGTGTCATCTGCGCCTGGGTGAAACGGAAAGCGCGCACAGATCCGCGGGGGGCGACCAACCGAGGTAATTTTACTGGAAAGATCTTTGAGCCATTTATCAGCTTCAGTGAAACGATCAACGCCTGAACCTTCCCAGGCTTCGACGGGGGCACCGGCAGCATAGGCAATGCTGTCAGCAGGCGTTTCCATGTAAGTGCGAGGACCTGATTCGTTGAGGGTCTCGAGCACTGCCAGTGCATCAAGGGTTGGGACGACTACGGTAAGTGACAGATACCCGAGACCCGCGCGTGTGGTTTCCGCAGAACTGAGTTCTTGGCGGAGAGCCTTGGCGATGTCGACGGTCATGGGGTAGATCGTAATGCGATAAAGCTTTATCGCAAATACGGCACTTAGGTTTTGGCTGAACTTTCAGCCTCAATAATAGGGGGGAATAAAATATCTTTTTCGGCTAATTTCTTACCTTTGAGGGCATTCGACCAAACCAGGGTACCCTCGAAGGTAGTGGCTTCAGGCACACCTAAGTCTGCGAGGAGCTTTTGAGAGATTGTTGGCATGACCGGCGTCAAGGCAGTGGCCGTAAGCCGTAAGCCTTCAGCAATATGTGCTAAACAACTTTGGAGCCGCGCTTTATCGGTAGGGTCTTCAGATTTCCCAAGCTTCCAGGGTGCACGAGCTTCGATGTAGGCGTTGAGTGACCGGATAAATATCCAGAGATCTTCAAGCGACTCCTTCAGTTGGTAGTCGGAGCTCAATGCCAAGTATTTCGTCGCTGTCGTGGCCCAAAGTTCGCGCACCGCTTGTTCGGGCGCTTCATCGAGTTTGGCTTCTGGCACAATGCCATCCGCATATCGGCCTGTCATGTTGAGCAAACGATTCAGCAGATTGCCCAAATCATTTCCTAGGTCGGTGCGGTAACGTGTTTCAAACTGTGCTTGGGTAAACTCGCTATCTTGGCCGACAGTCATCTCACGAATCAGGAAGTAACGGAAGGCATCGGCGCCGTGTTTACGTGCAAGGTCGAGGGTGTCGATGGCATTGCCCGCGCTTTTGGACGCTTTGGCACCAGCAATATTCCACCATCCGTGTACGACAATTCGGCGAGGCGGCTCGAGACCAAGTGCTTTCAGCATGCAAGGCCAGTAGACAGCGTGGGGCGGTACGAGGATATCTTTACCGATGACATGGACATCTGCAGGCCAGCGATCTTTGTCGGCTACTGCAGAGTAATAATTCACCAGCGCATCAAACCAGACGTAAGTGACGTAATCTTTGTCGAAGGGGAGCTCGATACCCCAAGTTAAACGTGTTTTCGGACGAGAGATACAGAGGTCATTGATAGGGTCTTTTAAGAACTCAACGACTTGGTTTTGGCGGAACCGTGGATAAATAAAGTCCGGATTCGATTGAAGGTGCTCAAGTAGCCAAGGTTGGAATTTGGCGAGACGGAAGAAGTAATTCGCCTCGGTGATTTGGGTGACTTCGCCAAACATTTCAGGCCAGGTGCCATCTTCCTTGCGGTCTTTGTCATGCAGGAACTGTTCCTGGCGAACGGAGTAGAAGCCCGTGTATTCGGCGCGATAGATCAAACCCGCATCGAAAAGTTTCTGAAGAAGTGATTGCACGACCTTCTTATGGCGAGGTTCGGTGGTGCGAATATAGTCGTCGTTGGAAATATTTAACAGGCAGAGCATTTCGCGGAAGAGCGCAGCCACGCCATCGCACAAAATTTGTGGATCTTGCTTTTGGCGCTCAGCCGTTTGTTGAACTTTTTGACCATGCTCATCGAGTCCGGTTAAGAAATGTACATCCTTACCACGCATGCGTTGGTGGCGGGCGATGACGTCTGCGAGGATTTTTTCGTAGGCGTGGCCGAGGTGGGGCGCACCATTGGCGTAATCAATCGCCGTTGTTAGGTAGAATCGTCCTTTAGACATCGCCCGAAAGGTGGGGGATTTAGTGCTAACGTGCAAGTCGGATGCCCGATGGGCATGAGCCCAATGAGCCTGTTGGTTACGCTGCTTGATTCCGACTCAACTTCGCTCCTCACTTACGCCTTGGTGACGTCAGGCTGGTAGGCGATTTCGAAGGCGTAATTCTGTCCAGCACGTAAAGGCATCGGGTGGTCACGTTCGAGGACTTGGTAATAGTGAACCTTACCCCAGCATGTGCGATGCTGGGGATCTTCGGAAACGGTTTCGATTTCACCCCAGGCAGCATGGAAGTCGTCGCGGATGAGTTCGCAGCGGTGATACTCGCCGCCTAATTGAAAGGCACCATGTGGATTTAATCGGCTGTGTGGTCCCGCGATAGGGACGACGAGTCGGAAGTTTTCGAGGGTTACGTTCGTACGTACTTGTAAAAGGAAACGTCCAATAATTTTTCCGCCGATAAACTCCCAGTCGACTTTGAATCCGCCGATGTTGGGTAAGATATGCTCATGGGTGTCGATGAGCTCAGGTTGTTCGTAGCGGAAATTGTAAGAACCACGGGAGCCCATAGCTACTTGGACGTTACTTCCGTAAAAGGAAGGTGTGATAGCGCGTCCGTTAATCGTTAGTTGAGGTATAAAGGCAGGTACTGCCGCATTCACCGGCCAGTCCATGACGCCAGGCATGTGCGGGAAGGCGAGGGTATCGGTCTGTGCGCGCCCGCCGGCGGAGACGAGTGGGAGTTGGATAAACAAGCCGCTTGCTGGGTCGCTGTAAACGCAAAGTCCTTGTTCTTTGCGACCGCGATCGAAGAGGAAGTAACGGCAGCTTGATTTAGCACCTGCAGTCGGGACAGAGGGAAGGGCGCCGCCCACGGTTTTTGCGAGTCGAGACCACTGTGAAAGGTAACGAGCGGCGTCGAAGTTTGCCATGCGCGTGGTGTGACCCGGAATGGTATCACGCTCGGTATCGCGAATAATGAGAACGCCGTGTTCGAGATCCACGTAAGTTCCAAAGAAACACGTGAAGAGACGGCGAACAAGGTCACGTGCTTGCGGTTCTTTGTCGGCAGGCACCCACTTGTCGCGGAGGGCTTGAAGAAGTACGGTAATCGGGTGCATCTGACCGTAGGCGCCAATGCCGCGTCCAAACGACCAGCCCATACCGTCTTCGCGTGTGGATTCGAGTAGGATGCGTACATACTTCTCGGCGTGAGCGCGGAGTTTCGGGAGCTTCGCATCGCGCACCGTTATGGAAGTGTGCAACTGCAATGCTTGGCGGCTGAAGATAAGGGCGACCAGACCATAGAGGTCATAACAACCACCTAAGATTTCGGGGTTACCGCCTTTAGGTGCATCGTCGAAGAATCCACCGGTCGAATTAGCGTTGATGGCTTCGATCATGCGATCGACCAAAGCAGGGGTTTCATCTTTTTCCGTCATCCCAAGCGAGAAACGGCAGACTGCCTTGGCGATATCAAAGGCCTGAAAGTGGTTGTCGTGTCGGGTGGTTACGGCCAGACGTTCGGCGATAAGCTTACGCGTGGGTGCGTCGAGTTTGTCCCAGACCGCATTGCGATCTTTAGACGTACCGAACGAGAGAAGTCCCAGGCAGGCGTAGGCCAATCCATTGTCAGAGCCTTCACGTATGTTTAACTGTGCCTTGATGCAACGAACGGTGAGTTCGATAAGGTCAACCTTGCCGATAGTGGTCTCGTTGGTCGCCCGAAAATATTCACCGAGTGCAAGCGCAACGTGGCCAGGCTCATCTGCTCGCATCTGTTCGCCTTCTGCAGGTATCAATGTGCCATCGGCTGCTACCATTGGCAGGTTCTGCTGAAGCAGAGACTTAGCTAGGTCGAGGCATTGATTCGCGAAATTGAGCATCCGTAAGTTGGACGGTTGGCTACCCCCTCCCTAGATGTCAAGAACAGCAGGTAAAAAAGTTGTAGAAATCGAATGACCTCGAATCTTACGACACTGGCTTTAGCGTACCTTTGTCTGACTCCTAAATGACGAAATCCTCATCAGAGACTGATGAAAACAGTCAAGAGACCCCTCAGGTGGTCTTGCGGCGTAGGCCCTTTTGGCAAAGACTCGGTGGCGACGGTCTCGTGGTTTCCCTAATTTTCCACGGGTTCTTAGTTTTTCTGTTCGGTGCATGGGTCATATCGACCATTACCGATACAGCTAAAACGGACCCCACGACCTTTGCGAGTGGGTCAGGCGGGGGTGCTGCTGGACAGAGAGCAAAGTCATTCGAGCACAAACTTCAGCCTAAAAACGCCCAGAATTTAGCAAAGACATCGGCGCGTATTACATCCAAATCTGCGACGTCATCTTTGGCACTACCGAGTCTACCGGAGACGTCAGCGAACTCGCTCGTCTCGGGACTGACCAATGGGGGATCTTCCAAGGGTTTAGGCGGAGGCACGGGAGGCGGGATTGGTTCTGGGGTAGGTGTGGGCGTGGGTAATGCTAAAAATTTCGTTTCGCTGTTTGGGAGTAAACTGGGGTCAGGCGGTTTGCTCGGTGAATTTTGGGATATAAAATTAGATAAAGACGGTAAGCCCATCAAGCATGCCGGTCCGATTGGCGATTACGGTTACAGTGCGGCAGCCATGGTTGAGTACCTTGATGCAATCGAATCGGTGATTCGCATGAATGGTAATACTAGCCGCGCTTTACAGAAGTATTTTAAAGCCGAAACCACCTTGGTCTCCTCAACATTTGTGCATCCCTACATGCCGGCATCCGAGGCGCCCAAAGCTTTCGGTGTCGAGAAAGAGGTAAAGCCAGTCCACTGGCTTGCGGTTTACAGTGGTAAAGCGAGCGCACCCTTTACGGATGAATTCAGATTCGTCGGTGGGTGCGATAACGTGATTGTTGTATTGGTTAACGGCAAACTCGTCTTCGATGGGAGCCGTCGGTACACTCAATCAGCACCCCCTGAAAAGTACTACACCAAGTGGAAGCCTTCGACTCCGCCTATCAAAGGGGCGCCCACCGGAGAAATTCGTACATTTAACTCACCCGCAATCTGGGGTGATTGGGTTAGACTGAGAAAGGGCGAAAAGTTTGATATCACCATCATTCTCGGAGAATCAGGTGGTGTTTATGCCAACGGACTTCTCGTCGACTGGAAAACAGCACCATGGCATAAAGATAAGAATTCACCTGGACCTCCCGGCGGTCTACCCCCGATTTTCCAAGTGGGACCTGTTTCGCCGGATCTTGCTGAGTCTATTCAAACTCAAAGTAAGCCGCACGGCTATGTGCCTTATTTTGAAAAGGATGTCGTCTTTAAGCCTGAGCGCTTTGGAACAAGCGAGCGCTAAGGTTTAGTTGGGTTCGAAGACCACCTCGACATCGGCCTCGGATAGCTTGCGGTGCAGGATGATATCACGACGAATCGGCCACCAGCGGTAGAGGTGAATCTCGATAGGGCGCCACATGCCAACCCAACCGCAGATGGTTAGTCCCTCTCGCATCAACGAGGCCCAGCCGGCGTCTGATTTAATCATACTGGCTAGCGCCAGGGTGGCCGCCAAGAAGGCAAGGCCGATAAAAAGTGAACTGCGGCCTTCACGGAGCATCTTGCGTAAATCGCGTCCAAATTGGTCGGTACGATAATCAAAGTAATGCCGAATGGATTCGCGGACGAAACGTGCGACTTCTGGATTGGCTGCCTCACGCAAAACGATGCGCAGTCGGAATGGATGGTCTTCGTGCACTTCGCGCGCCCAACTTACAATGTATTCTTCGGCGTCATGATCGAGATCGCGTTCATGGAACGG
>CAIYUD010000191.1 GCA_903929325.1 uncultured Opitutia bacterium
CTCGTCGGCTGGGCTGCTGGATCTTGTGTCTGGGTTGAGGCCACAGCCTTCCGTGAGGTTGGTGGTTTTGGTATTGAGGCCTATGCCGGCGAAGAAGTTGGGTTAAGTCGTAAACTTAAGTGCCTCGCCCGTCAGCGCCGTCAGCGTTTCATTATTTTGTCGAAGCACCCACTGGAAACTTCGTCACGCAAGGTACGACTTTACACACCATGGGAGATGGTGCGGCTTCTCTTACGCATGGTCTTTTCTTTTGGACGTGCAGCCAAAGACCCGAAAGCCTGCCACCTTTGGTACGACGGCCGTCGCTGAGCTTTAGAGTCGACGGCGCTTCCAGGCAGGAATCGGGAATGACGTCAATGTATCAGATGAGAGCTCTACGGCATCCCGTGGTCTTAGCGCCCGCGCTTCGCGATCGTTCACGATCTGCGTATGCCGTATTTCTGTAATCCGAATACTCACTTCCCAACGATTACCCTCACCATTGATCCATCCGTTATCTTTCAGTTTACGTAAATCATAAGGCACCGAATAACTCCGGAGAGTTTTGCGAGGACCTTTTGCGTACTCATGGAAATAGGACATCGCGAGCTCGCGGACGCTTTTATAAACAGGGTCACGCCAGCGAAGACAGGTATAATTGGTTTTTGAAATCGCACCCCATTTCCCGCGAACCTTAAAAGGGGCAATCACATGATCCATGTCTTGGTGAGCGCAGAAATCTAAGAGCAGGGGAGGGTGGCCTTGTAGCCACAGCGCAAACGCAGCAATCATTGCCCCCTCAATACAGTGGGCACAATTAGCATCTAGAGCGGCGCTCACTGAGCGGACGGTGTCGCCTTTGGGCTCAAAGTTTTGCGGCAACTTGCAGAGATAGTCTTGAATTGCCCGTGGTGTGCGGAGTTTCGCCAGCGTTTTTGCATGTTCACGGCTCAAGCCGCGACGTTCGGCAAGGCGAATGAGAGGTGCGAGTTGCACAACCAGAGGATTGTTGAGAGCGCCTAAGGGCACAACTGCTTTCGGATTGGAAAGCTAGCCCGCCCTGACAGAGTTTTTCTTCACCCATACCTTGCGCACCCAATGACCCTCGCTTTTTTAAGTCCCGACGAACTCCGATGGGGAGCTGTGGAACTTATCTTACTGATCGTGTCAGTGGGCTTACATGAATTTGGGCATGCTTGGGTTGCTGATTTAAGGGGCGACCCTTTACCACGTGCACAGGGCCGAGTGACTTTAGATCCGTTCGCTCACGCCGACCCCATTGGCACAATCCTCATTCCTGCCATCGGTATTTTTGGCTTTTTGCCTTTTGGAATTATTGGATGGGGAAAACCCGTACAGGTGCTTTTAGCTAATCCGCGAACGCGCAGGGCAGACGATATTTTGATTACCCTCGCCGGCCCAGCCATGAACCTCGTCCAGTGCCTAGGCTTTGCCTTGCTTGGGCTAATTTTACACCAGACGGGGCATATGGGTTCAGGGGCCGAAAAAGTCATCAGCTTCGGGATTATTCTAAATGCTGGCCTCATGGTCTTTAATTTAGTGCCTATCCCCCCTTTAGACGGATCAAGAGTTTTGCGGCATCTCCTGGGGCTTTCCGAAGAGACCTTTCGTGCAATAGCCCGTTTCGCCCCGCTTATTTTGATCGTCCTGATTAACCTGCCGTTCTTTAACAAAGCCCTTAGCGGCCTGATTTTTTTAGTCGCGACCCCCTTTTTCGCCCTAGCTGGCTTACTTTCGTAAACTCCACCCAAGGCTTGCCAATTGGAGCCAGCTGAGGAAATCTCTCCCCTATGCAGTCCCTCGGCGAACGCCTCCAAGAAGCCCGTCAACGTCTCGGTGTCACCACGCGCGAAGCGGCCGACGTTACCAAAATTCGTTCCGACTTCCTCCAAGCGATGGAAGCCAACCAGTACGAATCGATTCCTTTGACGGATGTCTACAAGCGTGGCTTCACAAAAATTTACGCTAAGTACCTTCGTCTCGACGAAGAAAAGGCCGTGGCTGATTTCAATACACACCACTCCGTCCGCGCCGTTCGCCGTCCATTGGACGCGGGAGCAGACCTTGATGAGACTGCTGAGCCGACGGCGGTCGCAGGATTGTCAATGAGCCGTGATATGACTGTATGGCTTGTCTTTGGTGTGGCTGCCCTCGGCCTCGTGCTCTGGGCATTGTTCTCCTAAGGTCTCGTTGACCCCGAGCCTAGTCTTAGCAGGATATCTGCTGTGGCTGGACGTCTTGATCAACGCGTACTTGTGCTTAACCGACTCTGGCAGCCGGTTAACATTATTGGTTTAAGACGCGCGCTCAGTTTACTTTTTAGAGAACGCGCTTCGGTTATTTACGCAGACGAAGGCTCTCATCGAGTGTTTCCAGCCACAGAATGGGTTTCGCATTCGCGTGCTAATCCTCCTCCTGAAAGCGAAGCTATCCGTTCGCCGAGCTTAGCCCTGCGCCCACCGCGGATTATTTTGTTAGCTGCGTACGACAAGGTTCCTCGCCGCGAGATCCGTTATAGCCGCCGCAACGTTTACCTGCGCGACAACCACAATTGCCAGTATTGCGGGCGCAAATTTTCCGATGAAGAGTTGAACTTAGACCACGTTGTGCCGCGCGACCGCGGAGGCGTCACCAGCTGGGAGAACATCGTCACCGCTTGCATTCGGTGTAACGCTAAGAAGGCTAATCGACTGCCAACCCAAGCCGGCATGACCCTCCAGCGTGCTCCGCAGCGGCCTAAATGGCGTATGCTGATGTCCGCCTCACTCACTGCCCAGGAAATGGATTTATGGCGCGAGTTTCTCGATGTCGCACCCTCTGGGGAGTTGCCCTGGAAGGCGTAAGTAAAAGAAAGAGACTAAGCGCTAGAGACTAAAGGCTAAAGACTAAGGACTAAAGCGAAGGTTAAAGACGGATGTCTAAATTACGCAGACGACTTCTTTAGTCCTTAGTCTCTTGTGCTTTAGTCTCTACGAATCAGCGCGAGCCAGTGGCTTTCGCTGCCTCAAAGATCCAACCTTCGGCTTCCCAGTCAAAGTTAGGCAAACGCTGGGTGCCTTTGGTTAACTCTTCGGGAACAGGTTCGTTATTAAAGCGCAGGAGTTTAAGTTTTCCTTCGCCCTCATACTCACCCTTTACCTTCTGTTTTGATTTAGCGACTTCGATGGTCAGGTAGACGTCAAAAACGCCACCGGGTGTTTCGCCAAAGAGGATTTCAATCGGAACAACTTTTCCGCGCGTCTCGGAAATCCATGGCCCTGCACGTAAGTGAGTAAGGCCGCCTGGAGACCGATTGATATCGAACTTATCAGTCACAGTTTTTCTAAAATCTTTATAGTCTCCGCCGCCACCAGCCTCAAAAAACTCGTAGCCTGCATCGAGAGCAATCTTCCCGTCCCAGCGTACAATCAGCCA
>CAIYUD010000192.1 GCA_903929325.1 uncultured Opitutia bacterium
GCTGAAGTGCAGCGCTCATTGCGCGTCCTCGATGGTGCTGTCGCCGTTTTCTGTGCTGTCGCAGGTGTTCAGCCTCAATCGGAAACTGTTTGGCGCCAGATGAACAAGTATGGCGTACCCCGCGTCGCTTTCGTCAATAAGATGGACCGCACCGGTGCCGACTTCTTTGGCGCAGTGGACGACATTCGCGAAAAGCTTAAGGGTAATGCTCACCCTCTCTTCATCCCGATTGGTCAGGGCGAAGAATTTAAGGGCATGATCGATTTGATTAAGAACGTCGCCTACGTCTACGACGAGACCGACCCGAAGGGCATGAAGTTCAACACGGTTGACATCCCTGAAAATCAAAAGGCCGATGCTAAGCAATGGCGCACGAAGTTAGTTGAAGCACTTGCTGACTTTGATGACGTCCTCGCTGCCAAGTACCTCGACGGACAAGAAGTCAGCATCGATGAGATGCGCACAGGTATTCGTAAGGCGACACTCTCACTCAACTTTATCGGCGTGATCCCTGGTTCTGCTTTCAAGAACAAGGGTGTACAAATGCTCCTCGACTGCGTCGTCGACTTCTTGCCATCGCCGGTCGACATGCGCCCTCAGAAGGCGTTTACCGATGACGGAGACAAAGAAATTGCGATCGGTCCAGATGACAAAGCCAAGGTCACCGGTCTCTGCTTCAAACTTTGGTCCGACCCTCACGTGGGTCAGCTCGTCTTCTATCGCGTCTACCGCGGTCAGTTGAAGAAGGGCGAAATCCTTTACAATCCACGCACCCGCAAGGACGAGCGTATTTCACGCATCGTTCTGCTTCGTGCGATGGATCGCGAAGAAATCGACGTCGCTTATTCGGGCGACATTTGTGCCATCATTGGTCCAAAGGATATCGCTACGGGTGATACCCTCACCGCTGAAGACGATCTCATTCTCGAGAAGACAACCTTTGCTGAGCCAGTGATCTCGATGTCAATCGAGCCGAACTCAAAGGGCGACCAAGAGCGTCTCTCCATCGGCTTGCAGCGCCTCGCTCAAGAAGATCCTACTTTCCGCGTTACTTCGAATCCTGAAACTGGCCAGACCCTCATCTCGGGCATGGGCGAGCTTCACCTCGAAATCATCGTCGACCGTCTCAAGCGCGAGTTCAAGGTCGAGGCTAAGTCTGGTAAGCCACAAATTTCCTACCGCGAAACTATTCAAGGTGCCTCCGAGGGCGTCGGTAAATTTATCCGTCAGTCCGGTGGTCGTGGTCAATACGGCCACGTTGAAATCAAACTCGAACCGAACCCCGTCGCTGGACGCGAACCTGGAGCGAAGGGCGAGGAAGTTATCAACGAGATTGTCGGCGGTACGATTCCGAAAGAGTTCATCAAGCCTTCTACCGAAGGTATTCTCGAAGCTTCCCAAAACGGAACCATTGCCGGTTACCCTGTAATCAATTTCAAAGCCCGCATTGTCTTCGGTTCGTTCCACGAAGTGGACTCGAACGAAATGGCGTTCAAGATGGCGGGCATCTTTGCGTTCAAGGAAGCCATGAAGGATGCGAAGCCCATTCTGCTTGAGCCGATCATGAAGGTCGAAGTGGTTACTCCTGAAGAGTACCAAGGCGACATCATGGGCGACTTGAACCGTCGTCGCGGCCAGATTCAAGGCATGGACAGCAAGGGTGGTCTTTGCAACATTGAGGCCCGCGTCCCGCTGGCAGAAATGTTCGGCTATTCGACCGACGTTCGCTCACTTTCTAAAGGCCGTGCCTCCTATTCGATGGAGCCAGCCAACTACGAGCAAGTTCCTGCTCAAATCCTCAAGCAAGTCGTCGAGACATCGTCTCGCGCACCTGCTCGCACCTAATCTAACTCCTCCAATGTCTAGCCAGAAGATTCGCATTAAGCTCCAAGGCTTCGACTACCGTTTAGTCGATCACTCTGCCACCGAGATTGTTGATACCGCTAAGCGCACGGGCGCGCGTGTTTCTGGCCCAGTGCCCATGCCCACGACTCACGAAGTCTGGACGGTCAACCGTTCCCCACACGTCGACAAAAAGTCGATGGACCAATTTGAGCTGCGCACACACAAGCGCTTAATCGAAATTCATGACCCCAATAGCGCTACCGTGGACGAGTTGAAGAAACTCAACCTCCCTTCCGGCGTTCAGGTCAACATTACGGCCTAATTTTTTAAACCCTAAACCCACACACAACCCTTAACGCAGGCACTCCTGCCCCGCGCACCGCTACAGATTCCGTAAGGACATCCAAAGCTAACGCAGGCCTCGAAGCCAACGGCGCTTACACGCCACCTGCCTCTTAGATCATGAAACTCCAACTCATCGGTAAAAAAATCGGTATGACCCAAGTCTATGACAAGGACAGTAACCTTGTCCCTGTCACTGTGGTCCAAGCTGGTCCTTGCCCAGTCATTCAGGTGAAGACACCAGACTCGGATGGTTACCACGCAGTGCAAATCGCTTTCGGCCCACAAAAGGCTCACCGTCTCTCGGATCCTGAGATTGGCCACTTAAAGAAAGCTAACGTTGAGCCGCACACGCATCTCCGTGAAATCCGTTTCGAAAAAGATGCGGGTCTCAAGGTTGGCGACGTTCTCACTGTTGAGAAATTTACAGCCGGTCAAATGGTCGATGTCATTGGTACCGTCAAGGGCCGTGGCTTCCAAGGTGTCATGAAGCGCCACGACATGTCTGGTCAGCCTGACACGCACGGTCACATGATGCACCGCCGCGTGGGTTCGATTGGTATGCGCCAAACGCCTGGTCACGTCTTTAAAGGAAAACGTATGCCTGGTCACATGGGTAACGTTCGTCGCACGTCACAAAATCTTCGCGTGGTTCAAGTTCTCGCGGAGAAAAATCTCCTTCTCATCAAGGGCAGCCTCCCTGGCGCCAACGGCGAGATCATCCTCGTCCGCCACGCAGTTAAGGCAAAATAAACCCGAAAGAATAAACGCACATGAAGCTCAAGTTCCATAATGCCGACGGTTCTCCTGCTGGAGAGCGCGAGTTCGCTATTCCCGCTTTCGAAGGCGACACCTACGTCGCATTGCTCAAGCAGGCAGTCGTTGGCTACCAAGCGAATCGCCGCCAAGGCACTTCGAAGACCAAGAACTACGGCGAAGTCGCTGGTTCTGGTAAGAAAATTATCCCTCAAAAAGGTTCCGGTGGTGCCCGTCACGGCGACAAGCGCGCTCCTCAACTCTACAAGGGTGGCGTGGTCTTCGGTCCTCGTCCTCGTGATTGGTCGAAAGACATCCCTGTCACTCAGCGCCGCAAAGCGCTCGGTCGTGCCCTCTTCGATCTCGCAACCGCTGGCGGACTTTCTGTCATCGAGCGCTTCGAAGTTTCCAAGCCGAAGACCAAGATCTTCAGCGGCATTCTCAATAAAGTGAATCCTGCTGCCCGTAAGCTTCTCCTCGTCGATGCGAGCTGGTCCGAGCCTGTGCGCAAAGCTAGCCGCAATATCGCCCGCGCGAAGTTCTCGAATTCCACTAACCTCAACGCCCTCGACTTGGTTCGCCACGGTCAGGTTGTGATCACTGAGCAGGCTCTGCTGCAGGTCATCGCTCGTGCCACTAACTAATTAACGTCATGAAGCCCGCCCCCCAAGTCATCGCACGTCCTGTGCTCACAGAGAAGGCCACTGGCCTCGCTGTCCTTGGCAAGTATGTCTTTGAAATCAAGCCCGGTGCAGATCGTGCTCAAGTGAAGACAGCCATCGAAGCCACGTTCAAAGTTTCCGTCGAAAAGGTTAACATCCTTATTCGTAAAGGTAAGGTCCGCCGCAGTCGCCTCTCGGGCGGTAGCGTTTATCGCGAGACCGAACAACACCGCGCCATCGTCACCCTGAAGAAGGGCGACGTCATCTCCTTCGCCTGATTGCCACCATGGCTATCATTACTACACGCCCTATCACCCCTGGTCAGCGCTTCCTCGTTCGGAATCGCGGAGAAGGGATTCACACCGGTCGCCCCGAGAAGGCACTCGTCGAGAGTGTCCATCGTGCGAAAGGTCGTAACTGCTACGGACGCATCACTTCGCGTCGTCGCGGCGGAGGCCACAAGCGTCTCTTCCGTAAGATCGACTTCCGTCGTGACCGTATCGACGTCGTCGCAACCGTGTTGCGCCTCGAGTACGATCCTAACCGTACGTCTTACATTGCTCTGCTTCGCTACAGCGACGGTGAGCACGCTTACATTCTTGCGCCGAACGGTCTTAAAGTTGGTGACAGCGTCATCAGCACGAACACCGCTCAGGAGAAATTTGCTCCAGGCATGTCACTGCCACTTCGCCTGATTGCTCCCGCAACCTTTATTCACTCGATCGAGATGCAGCCTGGTAAGGGCGGTCAGCTCGCTCGCGGTGCCGGTGCGTATGCTCAACTTTTAGGCCTTGAAGGTGACCGCGCAATCTTGCGCATGCCTTCCGGAGAGCAGCGCTACTTGAATGCTGATTGTCGTGCCACGGTTGGCATCGTCGGCAATATCGAACACCATAACCGTTCACTCGGTAAGGCTGGTCGTAATCGCTGGAAGGGTCGTCGTCCACGTGTTCGTGGTATGGCGATGAATCCTGTCGATCACCCTAACGGTGGTGGACAAGGCAAATCCAAGGGCGGCGGTGGTCGTCAGCACCCTGAGTCACCTTGGGGTCAGCTCGCGAAGCATTTCCCTACGCGCGAGAAGTCCAAGATTTCTAACTCCCAAATCATCGTCCGCCGTAATGGCCGGAAGACGAAGAAGGCCTAACCTTAACTGATACTCTACGATGTCACGCTCCCGCAAAAAAGGATTCTTCGTTGATCCGTCCTTGATGACTAAAGTCGAGGTCGCCCAGAAGGCTGGTAACCGTAAGCCGATCAAGACCTGGTCGCGCCGTTCGACAGTTACCCCTGTTTTCATTGGCGTTAATCTCGAAGTTCATAACGGCAAAACCTTCATCCCAGTGTACGTCACTGAGAATATGGTTGGCCACAAGTTGGGCGAATTCGCACCGACCCGAACCTTCAAGCAGCACACCCAACCTTCCAAGAAGGTCGAAGCCTAATGCGTCTTCTTTCCACAGTCCTTGCGGCTAGTCTCTGCACCGTTCTCGGTGCTGGAGAGCTTGCGCTTGGTTCTGCGGAATCCCAAGGACGCGCATCGGTTGCATCGGTCGTGGCCGGACGAGAGTCTGACCTCGTTAAAGTTCAAGGCGGCTATGCGGCAGGTTTGCGCCCAGGTATGGTTTGTGCAGTTAATCGCTCAACCAAAGCTGTTGCCCAAGTTATTATCGTAGAAGCCGACGCTGAACGTGCCATCGCACTCGTACTTTCCCTCGCACCCGCCGCCGAAATCCTTTCGGGCGATCAGGTCGAAGCCCGTGCCAATTCCCGCATCTAACAAGAAAATCGTCATCACATGAACGTTCACGCCACTACCCGTTACGCCCGGATGTCCCCTCAGAAGGTCCGCGACGTTGCGCGCCAAATTCAAGGACTCGGAGCTGAAGAAGCCCTGCAGCTTCTCCGTTTCATTCCACGCAAATCTGCGCGGATCATTGCGAAGACGTTGGCGAGTGCCATCGCCAATGCCGAAAACAACCACAACTTAAGTTCAGCTACTTTGATCGTCGCTTCCGCGACAGTGAATCAAGGTCCTGTGATTAAGCGCTCGCGTCCTGCTGCCCGTGGTTCCGCTCACCCTATTCACCGCTCGATGAGCCACGTCAAAGTGGTCCTCGCTGCTAACAAGTAATCTCTCACTTTACCCATGGGCCAGAAAGTAAATCCAATCGGTTTCCGTCTCGCAGTTCGTCGCAACTGGGAGTCTCGCTGGTACGCTAACAAGCGCACCTTTGCGGGCCTCTTGCTTGAAGACTATCGGATCCGTGAATTCCTTAAAGAGAAGCTCCGTCAAGCTTCCGTGCCTCGCATCTTTATTGAGCGCGCTGGCTCGAAAGTTCGCGTCCGTATTTGGACCGCCCGCCCAGGTGTTGTCATTGGTCGCAAGGGCGACGAACTCAAAAACCTTCGCGTGGAAATCGCGGAAGTCGCCGGCCGTAAAGAAGCCGACATTACTCTCGAGGTGAATGAAGTTCGCCGTCCTGATCTCGTTGCACAGCTTGTCGCTGAGAACGTTGCTCTCCAACTTGAGCGCCGCATCTCCTTCCGTCGTGCGATGAAGAAAGTTATTCAGTCCACTATGGCAGCCGGTGCGGATGGTATCCGTCTCCGTCTTGGTGGCCGTCTGGGTGGCGCTGAAATTGCCCGCGTGGAATCCGCACGTGTTGGCCGCGTTCCCCTTCACACCCTTCGCGAAAATATCGACTACGGTTTCGCAGAAGCGCGTACCCTTTATGGCAAGCTCGGCATCAAGTGCTGGATTTGCGCTAAGGACTCCGAATTCTAATCCACATTCATTTCCCCGCCCCTCATGGCTAATCTTCAACCATCCCGCACCGCCTGGCGTAAATTCCGCAAGGGCAAGGTCAAAGGCAATGCGACCTCGTGCAACACTCTCGCCTTTGGCGACTTCGGCATCCAGTCCCTGGATCGCGGTCGTATTCCTGCAAACCAGATCGAAGCGGCTCGCGTCGCTATTTCCCGTGCGCTCAAGCGTAAAGGAAAACTCTGGATGCGCGTTTTCCCTCACCGTCCGGTAACCAAGAAACCAGCAGAAGTACGCATGGGTTCTGGTAAGGGTGGGGTAGAGTACTATGTCGCCGTCATTAAGCCCGGCACGATGATGTTTGAAGTGGCAGGCGTACCGCTCGCTGTCGCTCGTGAGGCTATGCGCCTTGCCGATACTAAACTACAAGTCCGTAGCCGCTTCGTTGCCCGCGAAGAACTCGAAAAGTATTGATGCCTCGGGTATCCCCCCCTCATAAACCGACCCTTTTCCATGTCAAAGTTCACTCCAGGTAAGTCCTCCGCCGCCGCCGCATTGCGCCCCCTCGCCAACACCGAGTTGGAGAAGCGCGTCCGCGAAAACAGCGACGAACTCCTGCAACTTCGCCTTCGCAAGGCTGCAGGTTCCGTCGAGAACCCTGCACGCATTCGTAAGCTCCGCCGGGAAATTGCACGCTGCAAGACCCTCCTCACCCAAAAAACCACTAAGGCTTAAGCCCTTTCCCGATGTCCGATTCCGAATCACGCACTCAACGTAAGACGCTGCAAGGCCTCGTCACCTCCCGTTCGGGAGATAAGACGGTCAAGGTCGCTTACCTCTATAAGGTCCCTCACCCTTTGTATGGTAAAGAAGTGAAGCGCCGTACCATTCTTCACGCCCACGACGAAGCCAATGCCTGTAAGGTTGGCGACAAAGTCGAGGTCACCCAAACACGCCCGCTTTCCAAGATGAAGCGCTGGCGCGTCGTTCGCATTATCGAAACTGCCAAGATCGCTCTTGGCCAGGCCGAGTAATTTTCACCCTCAAACACTCTAAAGAGATACTGCCATGATTCAGATGCTTACCCGCCTCGACGTCGCCGATAATACCGGCGCGAAGACGGTGGCCATGATCCGCCGCCTCGGCCAACTCACCGATACTGCCGCCGTTGGCGACATTATCGTCTGTGCGGTCAAGGACTCCACGCCTGACGCGACCGTCAAGAAGGGCTCTGTTTCTCGTGCAGTGATTGTCCGAACCAAGTTCCCTATCCGTCGTGCGGACGGAAGCTACCTTCGTTTCGATTCAAACGCCGTCGTGTTGCTCGATGACAATGGCAACCCTCGCGGAACGCGTATCTTCGGGCCTGTTGCCCGTGAGCTTCGCAGCAAAAACTTCATGAAAATCATTTCCCTCGCTCCCGAGGTTCTCTGAACGCCATGGCTAAGACTGACATCAAACAAGGCGACGAAGTCGTCGTCATCACCGGAGCCCATAAGGGCAAACGTGCTAAAGTCGTACGTTACGATCGCCCCGACGAGCGCGTGATCCTCGACGGCATTAATATGGTTAAACGCCATCTTAAGCGCACCGAAGATGGCCAAGGCGGCATCACGGAAAAAGCTGCACCCATTCATCGCTCCAACGTGATGCTTGCTTCTCTCTGGGAAGCACGTGTCGCCAAGCGTCCTGCTGCCAAAAAAGCCGCTAAATAAACTAACCCACTCTCCTACACACGCCCATGGGCAAGCCCTACCTTAAACAAGTTTACCTCGAGAAGGTCGTACCCGAGCTCCGTCGCACCCGCGGCTACTCCAACGTCCACCAGGTCCCAACTCTCACCAAGATTTCGATTAACTCCGCATTCAAGGCTGAGGCCGAGAAAGCGCAAAACGCTGAAGTCGTTAAAGAGATCACCAAGCTCACTGGCCAAAAGCCTGTGATCACGCACGCACGTAAGAGCGTCGCGAGCTTCAAGGTGCGCGAAGACATGCCCCTCGGTTGCATTGTTACCCTTCGTGGTGATCGCATGTGGGACTTCCTTGCCCGCCTCACGATGATTGCATTGCCGATGATTCGCGACTTCCGCGGCGTCTCCAATCGCCTCGATGGCGCCGGCAATTATTCACTCGGTATTGCTGACCATACTATCTTCCCGGAAACACAAGCCGACGGCACCCAGCGCGCCAATATCGGTCTCGATGTCTCGATTGTCACGACGGCTCAAACCGACGAAGAAGGACGCGAATTACTCCGTCTTCTCGGCATGCCTTTCCGTGTAAGCACCGCTAAGACCGAAGCGACGGCAACCACAACCCAAGCTTAATTCTATAACTTACCGATATGGCCAAGCAGTCCGTCATCCAGCGCCAGCTCAAACGCGAGCGCACCGTCATCAAGCAAGCCGCTAAGCGTGCTGCGCTTAAGAAAATCCTCTCTGACCCTAAAGTCACCGAGGAGGCTTTCTATGCAGCCCAGAGCAAGCTCGCCAAGCTCCCGCGCGACGGCTCGAAAGTTCGCCTCAAGAACCGTTGCCCCATTTCCGGTCGTCCCCGTGCCTTTATCCGTAAATTCGGACTCTCCCGTATTACCTTCCGCGAGCTCGCGCTCAACGGCCAGATCCCTGGCGTGACGAAGGCTTCTTGGTAACCTTACAAACATGTCTGCTTCTTCTGATACACTTGGTGACTTTTTGACCACGCTGCGCAACGGCTCTAAAGCCGAGCGCGCAACTGTCACTGGACAATGGTCCCGCATCCGTGAAGGTGTCGCCCGCATCCTCAAGGATTCTGGTTACATCAAGGGCTACCGTCGCGCCGAGAAGGATGGCCTGCCTGTACTCGAGGTTGAACTCAAGTACGTCGCGGGTGCACCTGCCATCACAGGTATCGAGCGCATTTCCACTCCCGGTCGCCGCGTTTACGCTGGCAACTCGGATATTCCTAAGGTCATTGGCGGCATGGGCGTTACCATTGTCACCACCTCCAAAGGAATTCTCACCGATGTCGATTGCCGCCGCCAGAAAGTCTCTGGTGAGTTGCTCGCCAAAGTCTGGTAAACACCCCAACACCTTCCTGTCATGAGCCGCATTGGTAAGCTTCCTGTTCCTATTCCCGCTGGCGTAAAAGTCGCGATCCAAGGACCCACCGTAAACGTCGAGGGCCCGAAGGGTAAACTCTCCCGTACATTCAAGGGCGTGAGCTTCACGCTCGCCGATAACGTTGTTACCGTCGCCCCTCAGGGTGAAAGTCGCGAAGTTGGCGCACTCTTTGGCACCGCCCGTGCGATCCTTCGTAACATGGTCGAAGGTTGTGCGACGGGTTATAAGAAGAACCTCGAAATTCAAGGCGTCGGTTTCAAAGCCATCCTCAAGGGTGACTTGCTCGACCTCGTCCTCGGTTACTCTCACCCCATTCAGTATAAAGTGCCTGCAGGTGTTAAAATCGTCATCACGGAAAACGTGAAAATCGAAGTCACCGGGCCCGATCTCCACCTCGTCGGTCAAGTTGCGGCAGACATTAAACATTACTACCCTGTTGAGCCTTATAAGGGTAAGGGTGTTCGCATCATTGGCCAACACGTCCGCCGTAAGGAAGGCAAGAAGACGGCTTAATTCGCTTTTTGAAACATGAACAAGCTCGCCAATAAGGTACACCGTAAGCAGTCGCTCGCTCAAAAGCGTCGCTGGCGCTTGCGTAAGCGCGTCCGCGGTACAGCTGCCCGCCCTCGTCTCTCCGTCAAGTTCACGCACCTCCACATTCACGCTCAAGCGGTTGATGATGACAAAGGTGTCACGGTGGCGTTTGCCAGTACGACCGAGAAGGATTTCCGCGCTGCAAAAATTCGCCCGAATATCAAAGGTGCTTCCGCTTTCGGAAAAGCTTTTGCTCAACGTGCTGTCAAGGCCGGCATCAAAGCCGTCGTTCTTGATCGCGGTGCGCGCTCATACCACGGTGCCGTCAAAGCATTTGCTGAGACTGCCCGCGAAGGTGGCCTCTCTTTCTAATCTTACTATCTAACAACTTATTATGAGCGAACAGACTCCGAGTCCCGCACCTGCTTCTGGCAGCGCTAAGGCCCCTGCCGGCGGTAACGGTAATGCCGGCGGTAACAACCGTGGCCCACGCGATTCACGCGGTGGCCCTCGTCGCGGCGGCCCACGCCCTCCACGTCGTGATGATCGTCCTGTCTCTGAATATAACGACAAAGTCGTTAATGTGAACCGTTGCGCGAAGGTCGTCAAAGGTGGCCGCCGCTTCAACTTTGCTGCACTCGTTGTATCGGGTGACGGCAAGGGTCGCGTGGGTATTGGCTATGGTAAGGCCAAGGAAGTTCCCGATGCGATTCGCAAGGGTACTGAGCGTGCACACCGTGCACTCGCTACCGTCAATCTTCGCGGCAACACCATTCCTCACGACGTCATTGGACGTTGTGATGGTGGTGTCGTTATGCTTCGCCCAGCTGCTCCTGGTACAGGTCTGATCGCTGGCGGCGGCGTTCGCGCTGTCCTGGAAGTCGCAGGTCTCAAAGACGTCCTTTCCAAGTCAATGGGATCGAACAACCCTCAGGCGATTGTGAAAGCAACGCTCGATGGTCTTTCCCAGTTACGCACTCTCGCCCAAATCAAAGCTATCCGCTCTTAAGCGGTAACGATTATGAAACTCCACAATCTCCCAACTATTGAAGGTGCCACGCACCGTCACAAGCGCCTCGGCTGCGGTCGTGGATCAGGACACGGCAAGACTTCTGGTCGCGGCCACAAAGGTATGAAGGCCCGCTCCGGCGGTGGCCATCGTCCAGGCTTCGAAGGCGGTCAAATGCCTCTCTACCGTCGTTTGCCTCACCGCGGATTCCGTAACATCAACCGCGTCGAATTCGAAGTGGTGAATGTGGCGGACCTCGAAGCTGTCGAAGGTGCTAAACTTAGCTCAGCTGAACTCGTTGCAGCTGGCCTGATTCGTAGCGCTGACTCCAAACTTAAAGTTCTCGGGAATGGCGAAATCAAACGCGCTGTCACTGTTACTGCTCATGCATTTTCGGGCTCCGCGAAAGCGAAGATCGAAAAAGCAGGTGGTAAGGCTGTCCTGATTGCTTCCGCACCGGCCCCTGAGGCTAAGTAAGGCTTCGCGCCGCGCCACTTAATGTTGGCTTCCTTTCTCAACTGCTGGCGTATCCCGGAACTCCGGGCGCGTATCCTTGCGACCATTGGGCTGATTTTCATCGCTCGTATTGGCGCGAACATTCCTCTTCCGGGCGTCGACCCGAAAGACATTTTGGCTTACTACCAATCCATGGCGAACAACGCCAGTGGCGGCGTGATTGCCATGTACAATATGTTCACGGGCGGCGCTCTCCTTAAGGGGGCGGTTTTCTCGCTGGGCATCATGCCGTACATCAGTGCTTCCATCTTGATGCAGTTGATGACGGCGGTTGTGCCAACCTTGGCGCGTCTTCAACAAGAAGGTGAAGTTGGCCGGCAAAAACTCGCCCAGTACTCGCGCTACCTGACGATCCTTATCGCGATTATTCAATCAAGCTTACTGCTGGGAGCCTTTTGTAATCCGCAGTCAGTCGGACAAGCCTTGGGCTTAGGCAGTGATTTCCGTGGTGTGATTGTGGTGATGGAGAACCAAACACTCTTCGTCGTTCTCGGCGTCATTCTCTTAACAACAGGTTCCGTGGTCATGCTTTGGCTCGGTGAACAGATTACCCAGCGCGGCATTGGTAATGGAACGTCCGTTCTCATCACCATCGGCATTCTTGCCGACATCCCTGGCGCCGTTCGCTCTTTCGTTACCGTCGCCTTTGGAGGTGCCGAAGGAAGTGGGGCGGATATGCACGGCCCAGAAAAAGCCGTCGGCATGGTCATTCTCTTCTTAGTCGTTACCGCTGCGATGGTGGCCTTAAATCAGGCAGTTCGTAAAGTGCCTGTGCAATATGCTCAGCGCATGGTGGGTCGTAAGATGTACGGCGGTCAAAGCACCTACCTTCCGCTGAAGGTTAACTACGCCGGCGTCATGCCCGTGATTTTTGCTGGGGCAATCTTGTCATTCCCGCCCATGCTCTTCCGCTTCCTTGCCTCCAACTTTACGCAAGTTGGATTCCTGGCAGGTTGGGCTGAGCAGTTACAATACCCAACGGCTACCCATTATATCCTCCTGGCGCTGCTTATCTTCGGATTCAGCTATTTCTGGATTTCGATCATGTTCCGTCCGGTACAAATCGCGGACGACTTAAAGAAGAATAACGGTTACATTGTTGGTGTTCGCCCAGGTGCGCCCACTGCGCAGTTCCTCGACTTCGTGATGACGCGCCTGACGCTCGCCGGCTCGCTTTTCCTGCTGATCATCGCGCTGCTGCCCGACTTCTTCATGTACAAGCTCTCGTTCCCTGCGCGCTTGGCGACCTTCCTTGGCGGTACAGGTGGACTGATTACGGTGGGCGTGGTTCTCGATACCATGCGCCAAGTCGAAACCTTCCTCTTACAGAGCCACTATGACGGCTTCTTACGCAAAGGTCGCGTGGGTGGCGTTGCCACGCCGGTGCCTCCACGCCGTGAGCCATCGAGTGACGCGAACACCAGTCTCGGTTCAGCAGGCACAGCGTGTATTGTCCTTTTTGTCTTGGGTATTGCGGCTTGGATTTACCAACACGCCAACGCTCTCGGTTTCTAAACGGAGTTGTTGCGATGATCGATATCCACTCCCGAGATGACGTGGAGGGCATGCGTGCCGCTGGTAAGGCAGCTGCGCGTGTTTTAGCTGAACTGCGCCCGCTTGTCCGAATAGGCGTGTCTACGGCCGAGCTGGATGCAGCGGCTGCCCAGCTCATGAAGCTTCACGGGTGCACTAGCGCTTGCCACGGGTATGTTGTCGGCCGTCTCACTTACCCCGGCTACATTTGCATTTCATTGAACGATGAGATTGTTCATGGCATCGGCCGCGATGATCGATTTATCCAAGACGGTGATGTTGTTTCCCTTGATGTGGTGATCCGTAAAAACGGTTTTGTGGGTGATAACGCCTACACCGTTCTTGTGGGTTCTGTATCCGAACCTGCACGTAAACTTTGTCAGGCGACTGAAAACGCATTGATGGCTGGAA
>CAIYUD010000193.1 GCA_903929325.1 uncultured Opitutia bacterium
CGTCTAATCGGGCACTGGCGCTCATACGCTCGGCCTCATCCCACATCAATCGCCCCCAGCCTTGATTTAAGATTAAAACCCAAAGCGCACCCGTAATTGCGCCGAGGAAAGCGGCAATCCGTGGGCCAGCTTTTTCATACAACGGAACGGCGAGGGGTGCCAAGAAAGCCCCCACGGCTCCTTGGAAGAAAGCTTCTTGAATCGATGCCACGCGAGTGGCCGCTGCCCCGACGACGAGAAGCGCCCAGGCTAACCAGTAGATGCGAGCGCGATGATACATTATTCACCGACGACCGTACCGGGCGCAATGATCGCGTTCTTTTTAACGACGAGGATAGCGTCACGAACATACCAAGCATCTGTTTCTGTCTTCTCCGCCAAACCTGCGGGTGAGAGACGACAGTTGGCACCGATGCGTGCGTTTTTATCAATAATCGCTTGGCGAATGTGGCAACCAGGACCGACGCCGATGTCTGGACGATTTTTTTCGCGATTCCGAACGAAGTCATCCGGCCGTTCATAAATATCGGCACCCATCATAACCGTATTTTCGAGTCTCGAGCCTGAATGGATCACCGAACGAATGCCGATGACGCAGCGTTCAAGGTCGGCATCGTCGACAATACATCCATCGGCGAGGATTACGCGGTGAGCTCGAGCGCCGTTAATCTTTGCAGGGGGGAGGTAGCGAGCATGCGTGTACACAGGATTAGCACCGTCAAAGAAGTCGAAGGGGGGCACCGGGTCTGTGAGGGTGAGGTTGCACTCCCAGAAAGAACCCACGGTACCAATATCTTCCCAGTAACCGTCGTAGACAAAGGCGGTGACGCGGTGGGAGTTGACCATACCCGGAATGACTTCTTTGCCGAAGTCTGTTTGCAGAGGATCGGAGAGGGCCTCACGCAGGCGCTTGCCAGAGACAAGGTAGATGCCCATCGAGGCGAGGCAGTAGGAACGGTCGGATGTATCTGCTAAGCGTGAGCGGGCTTCCCCTTGGAGGGCTAGGCCGCGCACGAGTGCAGGGTCTTTTGGTTTCTCGACAAACTCCGAGATACGTAAGTCCGTGTCGACGCGCATGACGCCGAGTGCGGAGACTTGGTCGGAGGGCATGGGCTTGGCGGCGATGGTGATGTCGGACCCCGTGCGGAGGTGCTGCTCAAGCATTGGCCGGAAATCCATGCGGTAGAGCTGGTCGCCCGAAAGGATGAGAACCAGGTCGTGGTCTTTGAGACCGTAGTGATGCATGTTCTGACGAACGGCATCGGCGGTACCTTGGTACCAAGTCTCTTTGTCACCCGTTTGTTCGGCAGCGAGGATGTCGACGAAGCCACGACCGAAGGGATCGAACTTATAGGTCTGTTGGATGTGCTTATGGAGTGAGGCAGTGTTGAACTGCGAGAGCACATAGATTTGATTGAAGCCTGCGTTGAGGCAGTTGCTGATGGGGATATCCACCAAGCGATAGTTGCCAGCGAGTGGCACCGCCGGTTTGCAGCGGTCTTTCGTCAGCGGGTAGAGGCGTGTGCCGCGGCCGCCGCCCATAATAATGGAGATGACCCGAGGGGTGGGTGTGCTCATGGGTATAAAGTAGGGAAGGAGAGGGGCGGAGAGCGAGCCTTGGGTTTCCGATTGGCAAGATGACCTCTAGGGCTTCCTTTAGTTGGGTGTCTTTCGCCTTTCACGTTCTCGGTACGAGTAGCTCAGGCAATTGCTCGGTCCTGCGTGCCGGCGGCAAGACGGTCTTGATAGATGTCGGCTTTGCCTGGCCCCGTTTGTCGGCGGCGCTGGCTAAAGTGGGCGTCGAGCCGAGGTCCATTGATGCCGTCTTTATTACCCACGAACATAGCGACCACTGTTCGGGGCTGCCGGCCTTACTTGGACGTAACCCCGGGCTTAAAGTCTATGCCAATGCCGAGACAGCCCTGCGCATCGGCTATACCCAGAAGGTCAGCCCGGTTTGGAAGAAATTCCAGACCGGTGGCGCCTTTGATTATAATGGAATCACGGTTACTCCGTTCCCAATACCCCATGATGCGGCCGATCCGGTTGGCTTTGCCTTTGATTGCCCAGGTGTTGGAGGTGCCAGCACACGCCGGGTGACGTGGATGACTGACCTTGGGCATGTTACCCCTGTGGCCAAGGCGCAGGCGGAGGCTGCCGACATCCTGGTGCTCGAGTCTAACTACGATGACGAGATGTTGGATCTCTCCAAACGGCCCGCTCCCCTTAAACAACGCATCCGCGGACGGCATGGACACCTCTCCAACCTCGCAGCCCTCGATCTGCTACGGTCAATCAAGGCCGAAAGGCTCAGTCATATCTGCCTAGGGCACTTAAGTAAGGAGTGTAACCGTGCCACGATCGTCGAACAGCTCATGGTGGAGGTCCGGGCCGACCGGCCAGACGTCCGCGTGACCGTCTTCGATCCTCTTGAAGAGTCGCCGGCCGAACTTTCCTGATTTCCGGATTTCGGGAATTCCCGAAATCCCTGAAACTGCCGACCGTGAGCCAGACTTATCGACTGCATGTCGGCAGACTAATTTTCTAATAGAGATAAACTGCTTAGTTTGTCCTTCGAAAGCGTAAGGCAATCTGTCATGTTAGCAGGGCTATGTTCCGAAAGAACCTCACCCTATTGTTGCTCACCTATTCTGCTGCCTTGTGCAGCGGAGAAGATGTTGCGTCCCCCGTCGATATTCACCCCGAACCTGCAACCACGGAACAAACCGTGGCGGCAGAACCCAAACCTGTAGAAGTTGTTTCGCCCATCGAAGCAACACCACCGGTCGAAAATCCCAAGAAAGCATATATGTTTAGCGAAGCAGAAGTCCGTATGCTATTCGAAGAGAGCGGGCTCGAGTTTGA
>CAIYUD010000194.1 GCA_903929325.1 uncultured Opitutia bacterium
TATAGCCCGAGTAGCAATGTGAGTCGATACGCACGCCGTGACCGCCCGGTGCATAGTAGAGACCGATGGTGCCAGGGCTTGGTGCGAAATTACGTGAAGGATCTTCGGCGTTGATGCGGCACTCAATGGCGTGACCGGTGATTTTAATATCCTTTTGGTCGACTTCAATCTTCTCACCGCAAGCGATGAGGATTTGGCGACGGACTAAGTCCATGTCGGTAACTTCTTCGGTGACGCCGTGCTCCACTTGGATGCGCGTGTTCATTTCCATGAAGTAATAGTTACCGGCTTTATCGACGAGGAATTCGATGGTGCCAGCATTCTGGTAACCAATTTCCGAGGCGAGACGCACCGCGGTTTTACCCATTTGCTCGCGCAACTTTGGTGTCAGGAATGGGGAAGGGGACTCTTCAATTAATTTCTGGTGGCGACGTTGCACGGAGCAGTCGCGTTCGCCGAGGTGAACAACTTTGCCGTGTTCATCCGCAAGGATTTGAAATTCGATGTGCCGAGGCTGCTCGATATATTTTTCGATATAGACGGAGCCATTGCCGAAAGCTTTTTCAGCTTCCATGCGCGCGCTGTCATACTCTTTCGCAAAGGCTGCGGCGTTATGCACGATGCGCATACCTTTGCCGCCACCACCAGCGACAGCTTTAATAATCACCGGGAAGCCAATGCGCTGTGCTTCCTTGATCGCTTCGCGTTGCCCGTCCACAGGGCCATCAGTGCCTGGTACGGTCGGGACTTTGGCTTTGGCCGCGGTTTGCTTGGCGACGGCTTTGTCACCCATTAAGCGAATGTGTTCAGGGCGAGGACCGATAAATTTGATATTCGCAGCGGCACATTTCTCAGCGAAGCCTGCTTTCTCTGAAAGGAAGCCGTAGCCTGGATGAATGGCGTCAACGTTAGTGATTTCAGCGGCAGAGATAATGCGATCTTCGCGGAGGTAGGAGTCTTTACTTGGACCAGGCCCGATGCAGACGGCTTCGTCGGCTAATTGAACGTGCAACGACTGTTCGTCGGCTTGCGAATAGACGGCCACAGTTTTGATACCAAGCTCGCGACAAGCTCGGATGACCCGAAGCGCAATTTCGCCTCGGTTGGCGATAAGGATTTTATTCATGCGAAGACCTGATCGAATTAGTTAGCCTTAACCCGGAAGAGGGCTTGGCCGAACTCGACAGAGGTTCCACTTGCCACGAGGCATTCGACAACGGTTCCGGTCACCTCGGCTTGAATTTCGTTCATCACCTTCATGGCCTCGATGATGCAAACGGTGGTATCGCTCTTAATTTGGCTACCAACGCCGACAAAGGCAGGGGCATCCGGTGCGGCTGAGCTATAGAACGTACCCACCATTGGAGAGGTGACGGTCTTAAGAGAGGGGTCCGCAGCGACGGGCGCAGGGGCAGCGGCTGGGGCAGGGGAGGCTTGGTTGACAGGGGCAGCAACTTGAGCGGCCGGGGCGGCGGCAGTCGTTGTCACGGTCTGCGGAGCCTTGCCAGGCACGTCCCGCTTGATGCGAAGCTTAAATTCCTGGTCTTGGATCTCGAACTCGGACAAGTCCGATTTCTTCATTAAATCCACTACCTGTTTGATTTTTTGGAGGTCCAAGTTTGTGTCCTCAGTTAAGTTTGTGAACGGACTAAATAGAGGTATCCCAAGCAGGTAATCAACCCCTTAGTTACCCCACGTCTAATTAACAACTTAAGTTGTTAATTATAAACGACTTGCATTGCTATTTAGTTGGCTTTTTCAGGCTAACCTGGGGTTTGCGCAGATTACCCCCCAGATAGATGTTTATCATACTGGCTATCAATCGGTTAGGGTTCAGCAAACCAAGCGGACCAAAGGGTGAAGGGGATACTTTCATCTGCCCCGCGAGGGCCAAGGCGCCATCTCGGAGGCTTATGTTACCCTTAAATTTAAGTGATGCGCTAGGTCCAGTCAGGTCCAACCGCTTAACCTCCGCGACCCCTGCTTTGCAGCGCAGGCTAAGCTCGGCCTTTTCGAGGGGGTAGCTTGAGAATCCAAGGCCTAGGGCATCGAGTCCTTCGGATAGCCCCCCTAGGAGATGGACGGTCTTTAAATTCGGGTCGGTAAGAACGGCATACCCCTCCCCCTCGGTCATCCAAGGAGCATCGAGGTCGAGCGTGCCTTTATAAGAAGCCATGAGATTCGACTTATCCTTCGACGTTTGTTTATCAGCCGCTCGGCCCTGAATACTGGCGGCTAAATTCATGAGACCTGTACGGCTCCAATCGATCACTGTGACGGAAAGGGTGTTTTGGTGGGACATGTCGCCTTTCAAGTCAACCGTCGTGCGACCACCGAAAATTCCACCAGTGGCGTGGATGGTCATTTCAGTACCAGATGGATTTTTAGCGAGGTCGAGCTCGAGGCTCTCAACGCGTACGCCCGCAACCGTTACCGGCTCTGCAGCACTCAGGTGCATTTGAAGCGAATGATCCGGTTCGAGTGCTAAACGAACTTGGTGTTTCGGAAATTTCCATTCACGCAGTTGGTTAGCCAGGCTGACATCATAGAGGCGTAAAAGAAAAGCAGGCTGAACATCCCCTTCGATAGTGATGCGGGGTTGTCCATTCCACTCAGGCTTGAGTGTATTCCATTCAATCATGCCGCGCGCACCTCCTGCGTCACGGCCCTCGAGTTCACCGCGCACCGAGTCAATTCTCACTGTGGAGTTTTGAGGTGTATTGAATACCCAAAGGTCGAGAGACGAGAATCGCCCGCCCATGAAGCCAAAGTTTTCAAGCTGTGCCCGGACGCAGACTTTTTCCACGTAAGCCGCACCCCATTTCCCTTTCACCAGCACATCTGCGTGCGGGCGTTTTCCAGTGGTAGATAAATCAAAACGCGACCAAAGGTCTTTCCACCAATCACCCAGTAGGCTATTCAGAAAAGGCGGATTCACTGGACAGCCTTCCGTCGAGTTGAGCCGAATAGTATAGGCGTCGCCGATTTGCAGGCCCGCTTCGATTTCGCCACAAATACCTCCTAAGTTTAGTCGATGTAGGCTCAGTTTATTTTTGTTCGTCGAAAAATCGAAATCTCCCGTAAACACCGTGAAGCCATCTTCAGGACGAACCCGGGAAGGGCTGATGCCTTTCCACCCTAATTTAGAAAACGCAAATGATCCACGACCGTGCACGCCTGCAGTTTTTTTCCACGAAAATTCAGCGCCGAGCAGATCGATCGGGCCGCTTAAATCCACCCCAATGTTTCGTGCGCCTGTAGCGACAGCGTTCAGTCGCGTTAAGTCACTTGCGGTAATATGCGCGAAACTATCGCTAAGGGTTACGCCTTCGCTGTCAGTTGTGATGTTTGCCTGAACCCACGAGGTCTCGGTTGAGAGATGCAGCGCAAACGTATGCTTTAAGGCATCGTGCCACGTGCCTGTAATCTCTGCATACATGGACACGAGCCCGTCCGCTTGGATGTTTGTAAAGTAAGCTCGAACAGTTTTTTGGTTATCCAGAAAGAACCAGGCTTCGCCGGCGGTAGCATTTCCTGCGTTTAATTTTTGGAGGTGAAGTTGGGCGCGTAGCGCTTTATCGAACCTGCCTTGAATGGTTCCGCGTTTTACGGTCAACGGCAGCGAGCTGACCGATGTTGGATTTTCTATAAAGACACCCAAGAGCTCGGTTGCATGATTTGGGCCATGCATGTTGAGAGTAATAGAGCCTTCGAGGGCGCGTAGGGCCTTTAGGCAATCAGCTGCAAGCACCCGATCCCAGGGCAACTTCGAAGCCGCTTCCATGGGGTCTTCCTGAGTGGGTGAAAGTGGCGAGGGCGGGAGGGTTGCGTCGGCTCGCAACACCATCAATCCCACACGCGCGGCAGACTGTACCTTTATTGTGTTATGCGTGCGCTCGAGCCGAACGACAAAATCATCGCATGCACTAATGTCATTCTGCTCACCCAGCGTGCCCCGTCCGCGAGCTTCCAGTGCCTGCAATTCTAAATCGCCTGTTAAAAGCTTACCCCAAAGCGGTATAAAATCTAAGTCTGCATACAGTGCGTCTCCTGGGTGTTGGTCGTGGACAATCCGTGCTCCTCCCAAACGGATACGCCCGTAATTATCGATGGTTGCTTCGCGGCAAGTAAAAGAAAGCTGTCCGGAAAAAATTTCGTAGACGGCACTGAGGACTGCGGGGGGCAGGCGCGTCGGCGTACGATGCGAAACAATCCAGAGAGCCGCTAGCTGTCCAACGAGTAGTAAGCAAAGAAACGTACGGACGATAATCTTTGTCCAGCGACGGGCTAGTTTCAGTAACAGCTTGCCCATGCGCTTAGAGGCTAGACCAAGGAGTAAGTGCCTCAATGAGTGCAGGCTCAGGAACGAATTCCGTGCCATCCGCTTCATCTAAGACGATAAGTGTATTCGGCCCTTGTGCCCGGCTTACACGGTAATTTCTTGTCGCTTCGCTTGCCCCTGCTGCGCCCGCTGCCGAGCGATCGGTGACACGAATCGAGAAAGCCCATACAGGCTTTTCCTTCGAGAACGGTGAGGCGCTTGAAGAGAAACTGTGTGCCTGAACCAAGGAGAGACTCTCTGCAAGTTGTGCTGCTTGGGTGCTATTAATTTCGCCTTCGGTTGCCCAGCGGGCGTCAGTGCCCAGTCGCGCCTCCGCAATATTTTTTCCAGAAGTGTTCACCAATGTGATGCGCGCGACTTGTGTGCCTGCTGGCAAGCGAGCCAACGTTTCGGTTCGCCAATCTTGAGGTGTCACGGAAATCCAGCGATCCACACTTTGCTCGATCGCACAAATTTGCGGGTCGCCATTGAGGGGGCGTATGAAGATGCGTCCGCCCGCTGGATCAGGACTGATTTCGTAGGTTAACTTGCCTGCGGCGAAATCTAGTTCGACTTTGCTCCACTCTGCATTGGCAGGAATCACCGCAGGCTTATTGTCAGACACGCGCAGCGCAGTGAGTAGGCGAAGGAATTGTTGAGCCCGACCAACACTTACTTCTAAGCGACGGGTTGCCGTCGATCCTGCCAGCACCGGCATTTCCCAGCGTCCTGTTGCACCAGCGGCATCAATGCGGTGTAAGGTGAGCGAGCGGCCGTCGCGCTTATTCGTCAGGGTAATCCCTTTGACGCCTGCGGGATCAAAGTCGCAAGGCTGTCGCGAGCGTAATTGACTTACTGGGTCCGCCCAAGCTGCCAGAACTTGTTGTTCTAAGAGAAACGGTTGGCTCGGGTTGTCTTCCAAGCACGCTTCGCAAAGACCGTCTTTGGCTGGCCAAATCATTAGAACCTGACGGCGATTGACGCCCTCAACTGAGATGCGCATGGCTGGCTTTTCAGCTACGGTTGTGCGTCGCGGTAAGAACCGTGCGACGTGTAAGTCGCTTAACGTCGCTACCGCTCGCGGTGTCAGTTCGGCGTCAGCAGCAAAATCAAGCGGAGCTTCAAAGTGCCATGTGGCTGCGGATTCCGCCCGCCCGATTTTTTCACGGCTTTCGAGAATAAGACCCCAGCGTTGCTCTTTTCCATTGGGATCCGTTTGACGAATACCAATCGCTCGTACTTCGAAGGCGGGAATATCAAACACCGCATCCATCCGATAAGCTTCCGGGGTACTGCTGAGTGCCTTGAGCAGTGGCTCGCCGGCTGTTCCAATACCACGTTCTCCACCGTCGAGCCTCAGGGTGCGCGTACCAATATTGCTGCCATGCAGTGTTACGTTAGCGACGACCGACTGGCCATTATCTGCGCCCACTTGAATTTTCCATCGCTCACTGGCTGCGGCTGGAAGTGACGCATCAATGAACCGTGCGTTGGCTTCTCGGACTAAGGCAAGTTCGCCGAGCAGGCGTTGGACCTCCCAAGGATTTGCCGGCCAAGTGTAAGGCTGAGTCACAGACCACCCGGCATTTAAGCGTTCAAGTCGAATGCGACCTGCTGGCCCTTCAATTTCTATTAAGTTGGGCTGGGTGGGAAATGTTAGGCCACGAAAAGTTGTATCTTGGTTGCCGGGCATTGCCCACCAGATGATCAATCCACAGGCGAGATTGGCTAAAACTAAAAAGAGCGTTGTTCGCGTGAATCGCATGCCGCATTAACTTCTACGACGCCAGGCCGAGACGGCAAGCCCGACGGCAGCAATCAGCAACGGTACAACTGCAAACTGCCAACCAAGAGAGACGAGTTGTGAGGTTGCCGCCGTTAGCGTGAAATTATACTGTGGACGCGGTGGGATCGAGACGGTCCGCTCCCGTCCGCCCAACCAAAGGATAGATTGCAGTAAGAAGGCTCGGTTGCCGCCGCGGGCAACGCGCCCATTGGCAGCGATTTCCGATGAACCTATGACAACAAGCCGACCAGCCTCCGTTCCCGCGTTTGCCGTTAAGCCCGTTCGTCGCTCAGCGGCAATTGCCATGCAAATAGGCCCAGCCATATCTCTGGCTGGATCGAAGCGTGGTGGCTGTTGGCGAGGATCGGTTTCACTCCAAGACTCCACCGAGCTGTAGACCATTTGCCAAACAGCCAAGGTGCTATCAGGTGCGCTACCTAAATCGAAAGTGACTGGTCGCAAACGGCTCGCGACCAGGGGCAGGTCGAGCGTAGCTAGAACCGAGGCAATCGTGTGTAATTTAGTGTCGAGGTTTCGTAGCGCAATGTCGCCGTCAGGCAATCGACGCGACATGTCCGGTTCATAGACTTGCGCTTCCGGTGAAAATATGGCCCAGCTTTCTAAGACGGCGTTTAAGCCATGTTCGCGGCCTGGATCAAGCAACAGCAGTACATGTCCGTTACGGTCGTAAAGGTAAGCGCGAATGAGTTCTGCTTCCGCGGGAGAAAATGCAGAGATAGGTCCAGCAATCAGAACGACTGAAGCATCGCGGGGCACTCCGCCTGTTAGGGTGAGCGGGCGTACATCAACATTCGCGAGACGTAATTGTCGGCTCAGTTGACTCAGGCCGCGTGCAGCCGAGGCATCATCGGGCGCAAGCTCGCCATGGCCACGTGTCACATAACAAATAATGGGGCGGTCGTCGGTAACTTGTATCAATGCGCTCAGCAGGGCTTCTTCAATGCGTCCTGCTTCAGTCAGGGCAGTAATTTCAGGAAACGTAAGGATGCGCTGGCGAGTGCCACACGATAGGATGATGGCGGCTTCGGGAGGGATTGGGCCGTGCCGTGCGGCGAGCTCGGCCAAGACAGGGGTATTCCGGCCGCCACCCGCTCGCACAACGCGGAGCCATCCGTGTGAAGACTTGGAGACTTCCAACTCAACCGCATCTAAGAGGCGTCCTGATTGCCGCTCGGCCGTCCGTTGATCCTCGTTTTCACCGGCTTCGAGTTCGACCGCCGTAACCCATGCATTGTTGTCCAGGCGATCCGGTGCACGTCGCGCAATCTCCGATAACAACTTCACGGATTCTTCAGCCAAGGAGTGCCGCGAGTCTTTCGTTAAATCTTGCCGCAAGCGCAGTGCAGGAATGCCTGAGAGCGCGTTGAGCCCAAATGCTAAGGCAATTGCCAAAAGGATTTGTAACCAGCGATTCGTTAGCCGGCCTTTGCGTGTTTCGGAAAAATCGTCGTGCGTGCGCATGGTTTTTTTAGTCAGCGGTTTCGATGGCGAGCACGGTTAATCCCAAGCAAAGAGCACAGCCCGTTAAGTAGAGCACGATCGGCTGACTGTCGACAATGCCCGAGGCAAAGTCTTCAAGGTGACCAACTGTACGCAGGTGGTCTGCGGGCTCTTTCAGCCAGCCTAGCCATTCCCAACCATCGGTAGGCAGTGCGTCGAGTAAGCCTCCAGAAACCGTTAAACCCAATAAGCAGACAAAAGTCATTAAGGCTGCGAGCCCAGGACTGCGCGTGCGCGAGCCACAGAGTATGCCAATAGATACATGGAGGAGTCCGCTGAGGGCGATAAAGGCGATGCCGCCGCCGAGTGTGACGCCATCCAGTATTCTCGGATCGGTTGATGCGCCCAGTCCATGTGCCGCGACTGCCGGAAAGATTGCGAATGAAATCCAGAAAATAACCCACGTTAGCCACACGCTCGTAAATTTTGCTGCGACGACTGCGAGTGCACTCGCTGGTGTTGTCAGTAAAGCGCCCAATGTGCCTGCGCGCCGTTCTTCTGCTAAGCTGCGCATCGTTAAGAGTGGCAAGATGCACAAGAGGGGAAGGGGGAACCAGCGGAAGACAGCTTCGGTGGGCGTCCATGGCATCGGCGTCCGACTACAGGCAAGAATTGCGTACCAATGAATAGTACCCAGCAGACTTAAGAAGAGTGCCCAGGTTGCCCACGTTGTCCAAGAGAGCCAGGTGCTACGCAGCTCATGAAGGAGTAATACACGAAAAGAGCGCATGGTTAAGTACGGACCTCGCGGTTATCGCGGCGCGTGGCCGCAAGGAAGATATCTTCAAGCCCGGCTTGTTCTTCGGCAACTTCGCGCACGCGAAGTCCAGCGGAGACTAGCGAGCTTAGCAGTTGATCGCGTGCGGACGATTCTGGGGAAAGAACAACGCGGAACTCGCACCAGCCGTCCCCAATGATCCGGACTTCACGGCAGGTTGATTGAGCATCCATCGCGCGGGTTAAGCGTTCGAGTTCTGCGAGTGTGCAGGCAGCGACGACGCGATGCCCGAGTGAGGGCAAGAGGTCGCGGCGTAATTCATCGGTGCGGCCTTGAGCGACAATACGTCCTCGATTTAAAATAACCACGCGATCGCAGACTTGTTCAACTTCTGCCAAGATGTGGCTCGAGATAAGCACAGCCATTTTGCCGCGGAGCGAGCGAAGTAAATCTCGGATGCCTAGGATTTGGTGCGGATCGAGTCCGATAGTGGGCTCATCGAGTAAGATAATTTTCGGTTGAGCCAGTAAAGCGTCCGCGATGCCGACACGCTGGCGAAACCCTTTTGAAAGGTGTGCGATCAGCATGCTGGCGCGTCCTTGCAGGTCGCAGTCATGCATGGATTGATCCACGCGCAACTCCACCTGATCTTCCTCTACTCCTTTGAGCCTCGCGCGCAGTTCTAAGTATTCACGGATGCGGAGATCTTCGGGCAGAGGATTGTTCTCCGGCATGTACGCCAAATGTTGTTTAGCTTTGGCGGGTTCAAGGGCGACAGACTCTCCCCAGATGGTAGCGCGACCGGAAGTTGCGAGCAGGCGTCCCGCAAGGATGCGAAGGGTGGTCGACTTACCGGCCCCATTTGGACCGAGAAAGCCGACAATCTCTCCCGGCGCTACCTTGAATGAAATATCCTCGATAGCCGTAAGCGCACCATAGCGCTTTGTCAGGCGGTTCGCCTCAAGCGCTAGGTCAGGTTGAGTAACATCGTCCGCCATGCCGTCTTCATTGACCCCGCGCTGCTGATGGTCGAAGCGAGGGTTCGGAGGAAATTAATGCACGTTGGTCTTCGCGCCAAGGATGATTGGGGCCGAGTTGACGGTCCATCTTGTCGAGCCAGTTACGTGCGGCTGTATAATCGGACTTCGCGAGTGCGCCGCGCGCAAGAGCCAGAAGCGCAGGTCCGCGAAGTGCGTCCGGCGCAGTTGTTGATTCGGCGACGCGGGTTAACCGGGCAACGGCATCCGGTGCGCTCATTTCTTGAGCTTGCAGGGCAGCATAGAGTCGCGCGCGCCAGCCGAGTGCTTGAACAGTTTTGTCGTTCGGGGCAGATTCCGCTGCCGTCGCAGCGACGTCATAAGCTGCTAACGAAGGTTTACCGGCTTCATGTAAACCGTCGGCGATTTCTAATAATGCGATAACGGAAAGCGTCTCGCCTGGATGGGCGGAAGCAAAGGCGGCTCGACCTGCATCATCTTTTAAGGATGCGTATTCTTCGCGAAGGGCTTCGCGTTGACTTTCTAGCCATGCATCGACGGCAAACCAGCAGACCAGGCCGATAAAGATGGCGATGGTTGAGCCAATGATACGTTCGCGGTTGCGCTCCCAAAAGAGCCAAAGGCGATCTTCGGAGTCGGCTTGAGCAAAATCCTCGTCGACGATGACTAAATTGCGGTCGTCGGCGGGAGTGGTCTTCTTGCGGCTTTCGTCGGACATGGCGGTGATATACGCTTGGCAGACCACGGGCTGAGTCAATCCCTCGCCACCCTCATCCACGCTTGTCTGGGGCGGCCTTTCGTCAAGTATTGGCGGTCAGGCCAATGTCCATATCCACCGAACTCCTTAGCCGTATCGAAGCCTCGGGCAAAGTCTCCGAGGCCGCTTTGGTTAATTTACGTCTTTGGTTAGGGTCTGGAAGCCTCCCGGCATGGGCCGTCCGCGGGCTCGCCGAGCTGGCGGATGCCGCCGCCTGGGCAGAACTCGAAGACCGTTTTTATAAAGGCATTACTTTTGGAACAGGCGGTATGCGTGGACGTACTCAAGGTAAGGTCATTCCGCCGTCAGAACTTGGGAAAGTAAGTGCACTCGGAACGCCTGAGCACCCTGCGACAGGCTCTGCTTACCTTAACACCTTTAATATTTTGCGAGCGACCAAAGGGTTATTCCTTCATCTCGCCACAGATGAACGGCCTTCACCTCGATTGGTTATTGCGCATGACGTACGCCACTTCTCGCGAACTTTTGCAGAAGAGGCCGCGTCGGCGTGGATCCAGCTTGGCGGCGAAGCTTTTCTTTTTGAAGGACCGCGCTCTACGCCGCAGCTGAGCTTCACCGTCCGTTTTTTAAAAGCCGACGCTGGCGTTGTGTTAACAGCGAGCCATAACCCGCCGCATGATAATGGATTTAAGTGCTGCTTGGCGACAGGCGGACAAGTGATGCCGCCGGATGACGCCGCCATTATTCAACGCGTCGAATCTTTAGGCATCGCAGATGTTATGGATCTTATTTCTGGTCGGCCGCACGTCGCCCAGGTTGTTTCGGCAGATGCAGAAGCAGCTTACCTGGATCAAATTACCTCGGGGATCCTTGATCAAGAAGTCATCGCCCGGCATACACCTAAAGTCGTCTACACTAATATTCACGGGACAGGCGACGTGATGGTCATCCCTGCTTTAAGGCGTATCGGTATCGACCCAATCGTGGTTGATGAGCAGCGCGAACATGACCCTCGCTTCCCCACGGTTCGTTCGCCCAATCCAGAAAATCCTGAAGCCTTCACCCTCGCCCTGAAATTAGCAGCTGAACACGGAGCCGACCTTGTCTTGGCGACAGATCCCGATGCCGATCGCGTTGGTGTCGCCGTACCGCTGCCTGAAGGAGGCTATCGCTTGCTCAATGGAAATGAAATCGCCGCATTACTAACAGAGTTCCGACTTTCATCACTCAAGGCTGCCGGAATTTTACCCCAAGAAGGCTCCATGGCGGCTGCGGTTGTGAAATCCATTGTTACGACACCATTGGTTGACGCTATTTGCGCACGCCACGGGGTTCGCTGCGTCGGCACCCTCACGGGCTTTAAATGGATTGCTGGAAAAGCGGAACGTTGGTCAGCGCGTTTAGCGGAACGGGCTGGGATTGAATCGACACTCCTTCCATTACGCCGTCGCGCTGCGCTCGCCTTGAGACACTCAACACTCTTCTTGCTAGGGCTTGAAGAAAGTCATGGCTACCTCGCAGATGACGCAGTGCGGGATAAAGATGCCAATGCGACAGTTTTAATCCTTTGTGAATTTGCGGCAACCTTACGCGCGCGCGGACGCACACTGCTCGACGCACTCGATGCCTTACATTTAAGTCACGGAGCTTACGCCGAAGATTTGCTCAATGTGACAATGGAAGGCGCCGCCGGGGCCACTTCCATCCAGCGCATTTTAAAATCATGGCGGGCAAAGCCACCCGTATTGGTTGATGAATCCAAGGTCGTTAAGATAACCGACTTTGGCGCCGGCAAAGTAGACATACCCGATGAAGATGGTGAGGCGATACCCCGCGAAGACTTCCTAGTTGTTGATTTAGCCGATGGTCGCCGCGTGGCTGTACGCGCCTCTGGTACAGAGCCTAAAATTAAATTTTATAGTTACGCCCGAGCTGTTGCCGTTGATGGCGATGATCTTGCGAGTGCAAGGAAGCGGGCCCGTGCATCGGTGCTCGCCTTGAGGTCATGGCTTGAAGTAGATGCTAACGCGCGGGCTAAATAAATTTATGCGTATATTGTTCCTCATGGTTTTACTCACAGGCTGCGCAACCGGGCCTGCAACGGATGCATCTTTCCGATCCGAAAAATCACCCATGGCTGCTGCCTTGGCAGGCGAAGCCGTGCCTGAAGGCGGATTAAAAGGAGTCAATGAGCGCAACGCCGAGCGTGCACGTACAGGGGATTGGCGTGCTGTGCGTCCCGCCGTCGGACCGACCGAGTAATCTCAATTAAACTGCGCCGCAGGCTACGAGAGCCTTCCGTACGGAAGACTCTGGTACATTGTCTTGGGTCACGGCCGTGCCTAATTGATGCATAACAATAAAGCGCAAGGCGCCTGACCGCGTTTTTTTGTCGCGACGCATCGCAGCCAATAAGTCTTCCGCCATGAGTGGCTTAGTTAAGCGAACGGGGAGCGCATTGAGCGCAAGCACGTCATTTACTTTTTTAACCTGAGCTGCCGAAAGGAATCCAAGGTCTTCGGAGAGTGTCGCGGCCATTGAAAGGCCGATGGCAATCGCTTCGCCATGTAAGTAGGTGCCGTAGCCGGCGACAGCCTCGATGGCATGTCCGAAGGTGTGACCTAGGTTAAGCAGCGCCCGCCCGTTACTCTCAGCTGTCTCGCGTTCATCTTTAGCCACAATGTTGGCCTTCATTTCCACGCAGCGTAAAATAATCGCAGCAAGTTCTGGGTGATTCCATGTGAGCCGCCCAGCGTTCTCGAGTTTAGCGAGAAGTGCACTGTCGCCGAGGAGGCCGTATTTAATAATTTCAGCAACGCCTGCAGAAAATTCTCTCACGGGCAGTCCTTGTAAGACTTGGGTATCCGCGAGAACGACTTGAGGTTGGTGGAAGGCCCCAGCGAGATTTTTCCCCTGTGGTAAATTAATGCCAGTCTTGCCACCTACAGAACTGTCGACCATCGCGAGCAACGTTGTCGGTATCTGAATAAAAGAAACGCCCCGCAGGTAAGATGCGGCAGCAAACCCAGCGAGATCGCCGACGACACCGCCGCCAAGCGCAATGACAGTGCCATCGCGCCCCATGTTAGCGGTAGCAAGTCCCTCCCAAATGCGCGCGAGCTCAGCGGAGGATTTAGCCGTTTCGCCATCGGCTTGAGTGATAATGACGGGCCCGTGTTCTGCCAAAGCTTTGACGAGAGTCGGCAGCGCTTTTTGCACGCCTGGGGAAGTCACCGTTACGACCACCCGGCCCTTGGCTCGCTCCGCGGCGGCGCGCGTTACTGCTTCCTGGCTGACGCCGTTGCCGATGCGCACTTCGTAGGCGCGATCGCCAAGCGACACCGTGTGGGCAATTGGACTCATGGTCTTTAGGCTTAGCCTTCTATGGTCCTCTCGGCAAGGCAGGAGCAATTACGCTGATAAACCGACAAGCGCCCGAGCATAGGCCGTAGCATTGAAGGGCTGTAAATCTTCAACATTTTCGCCGACACCGATAAAGCGAACCGGAAGCCCTGTCGCACGTGCGATGCCAATGGCTGCGCCACCCTTACCCGCACCATCAAGCTTCGTGACAATGATCCCAGTTAGACCAATGGCTTGGTGGAAGCTGCGGGCTTGTTCGATGGAGTTTGCTCCGAGCGAACCATCTACAACCAACCAGCGTTCATGTGGCGCGTTCGTATGTGCTTTAGAGGAGACGCGGACAAGCTTTCGTAATTCTTCCAAGAGATACTCTTTGGTGTGCAGTCGACCAGCACTATCCAGTAAGACAGCAGCCATGCCGCGTGCCTTGCCGGCGGTGATCGCATCAAAAGCTACCGCCGCAGGATCAGCTCCAGGCTTACCGCCGACGAGTGGCACGCTTAGTTTTTCAGCCCAGGCTTCAAGTTGAGCGCCAGCTGCTGCGCGAAATGTATCACAGGCAGCCAGTAAAGTTGGGTGACCTTCGGCCTGAAGTTTATGAGCAAGTTTCGCCGCAGTTGTGGTTTTTCCTGCACCGTTTACACCCACTAGGACAATGACAAGTGGTTGGGCCGACCAATCAGGATTCCACGGCGCGGTAGAAACATGCCGTGCGATGACGGCAGCAGCGACCTCAGCGGCGCCGCCTGCACGTAAATTAGGTTCACGTCGCCAAGCATCACGTACCGCTGTCATCACTTCGGCGGTTGTCTCTGGGCCTAGGTCGGCTGCGAGCAGACGTTCTTCAAGCTGCGCACCTGATGTGGCATCGAGTGGGCGCGTGAGTAGGGCGCTAATGGCGTCTGCGGTCTGCGAGAGACCTGAGCGTAGGCGTTGGAAAAAACCGCCAGCCACGATTAGTCCTCTGCCGCTTCGCGAAGCGGGCGACCAAGCCCTTCCTTCATTCGGTCGAGCACGCCATTCACAAAGCGGTGAGAGTCTTCCCCTGCGTACATCTTAGAGATTTCAATGGCTTCATTGATTGTCACGACGGGCGGAATGTCGCGACGGCGTAGCAGCTCGTGTACAGCTAATCTCAGAATGGCTAATTCTACTTTGGCGATACGTTCGATCGACCAGTTTTCCGCATGGGCCGCAATCGCGCGGTCAATCTCTTCGAGCTGCGCAAGCACACCGTTAACCAATTCCTCAGTAAAAGCGTAATAATCGCGAGTGTGTTCTTGCATGAGCATGAAGTCATGTAATGCGACCACGACGTCTTGAGGCCGTTGCGATTCCCAGATGTAGAGAAACTGCATAGCAGCGACACGGTTATCGTGCCGGCGATTCCGCTTAGGCTTCTCAGGTGTAGCGGGTTCCATTAGTTCTGGGCAAAAGGGTCGCCGCCTTTTTTCTGGGCGCGTTCTTCGTTGTCAATGTGTTCGAGGTGTTCGCCGAGTTCAACCCGGTGCACCGCCATTTCGAGGGCGGCACGAGCGAACTCGGGACCGCGGTCTAATAATCCGGTACAGCGCGCTTCCGCTTGGGCCCGGTCTAAAGTTACAATGATGCCGTTGATCATGGGGACTTCACTCCGCAGTGCAGAACTTTGCAAAGCGGAGGCGGTGGAAGTCGCGATAATTTCGTGGTGAGGGGTTTCGCCAGCAATGACGACACCAAGGCCAATAACGGCATCGTACTCACCTGTCATGGCGAGCATGTGTGCCGCATAGGGAATTTCTGCTGAGCCGGGAACGTGCACGACTTTGATTTGCGACTGCGGGACACGGGCATCAAGCAAGGTGCGCTGAGCGCGTTGGAGCAAAGCCTCAACCAGGTCGCTGTTATAGCGTGCGGCCACAATGGCGAACCAGAGGTCGCTGCCATCAATGGCGGTCGGTTTGGGCTTATCCTTGCTCATGTGTGAAGGGACGGTCGTTTAAACCAACAGGCGAGGACCCTTCCCGCAAGCCCGAATGGAGGCCTGCTTAAAGAAGCGGTACTTGTTCAACGATTTCCAGCCCGTGCCCTGAAAGGCCAACTACTTTCCGGGGGCTATGCGTGAGCAACCGAATTTGTCCCAGTCCAAGATCAGCAAGGATCTGAGCGCCAACGCCGTAATCACGATCATCCATTTCCCCAAGTCTTACGCCGGCAGCATCCGCACGAACGCCACCATCGGGTTGTCCGACGTGTAGAATGACTCCACGGCCTTCGGCGGCCACGGCTCGGAAGCTTGCTTCGAGCGTGCCGCCCATCCCGAATGACTTTCCGTGAAAAAGCTCGGCCAATAAGTTTTCGCGCTGAACGCGTACTAAGGTCGGCTCTTTATTAATAGCTCCGCGAACAAAGGCGAGGTGCTGTCGCCCATCGGTTGAGCGATAGACATGCAGTCGGAATTTTCCCCACGTACAATCGAAGTCGCTCGTGGTGACGCACTCAACCAGGCGAGTGTCTTTACGGCGATGCGCAATCAGTTGGGCAATTGAAATCATGCGCAAGCCATGACGCGCTTTCATTTCAATCAATTCAGGTACGCGCGCCATCGTGCCATCGTCATTGAGAATTTCGCAAATCACGCCACTCGGTGAAAGTCCAGCGAGCAAAGCGAGGTCAACTGCTGCTTCGGTATGGCCGGCTCGTTGTAAAACTCCACCAGGCCTCGCGAGGAGTGGGAAGATATGTCCTGGGCGAACAAGTTCTTCTGGTCGCGTCGCTGGATTCGCGAGGAGCGCAATCGTGCGCGCGCGGTCTGCCGCACTGATGCCTGTGGTAATCCCACTCGCTGCATCCACGGCGACGGCAAATGCCGTGCGCTGAGATTCTTTATTTTCCGGGACCATCTGTTCAATACCCAGACGGCGGAGTTGAGCCTCGACGGTTGGTACGCAAATGAGACCACGCCCGAAGCGTGTCATGAAATTAACGGCTTCCGGCGTGACTTTGGTTGCCGCCATCACGAGGTCGCCCTCGTTTTCACGGTTTTCGTCGTCAGTGACCACGACCATTCGACCCGCGGCAATATCCGCAATGGCGTCATCGACTTGGTCAAAGGGTTTTTCCATAGATTCGCTTACGGAGTGTGAGAACCCTGGTCGCTCGTGCAAGTGGCGACTGACTGTTTAGCGATACTCCAGCTGTACGGACGCCGTCATATCATGGTCGGCGACTGCACGAATCCAATAAGCGCCAAATGCTTTGGGGAATGTATGGTGGATGGGATTGCCCGGGCTTACTTTGATGGACGTGTACGGCAGCCAGACGCCTGTTCCGTCGACATCAACCTCCAGGTGGATGGTTGCTGCAGTATTACCCTCTACGGTGACGGCACATTGGTCGTAGCCCGACATCAAGTAAGGGTCTGAGTATACGCCGCCGCGAACCTCTGTGTTCTTCCACGGGCCGCCTTGACCGCGTGCCTTACCAAGCCGCCAGAGATCGTCGACCGCACCAACCCAAACAGCCGCAGTGCCATCAGCACTTTGTAGCAAGTGTTGGTTAGGCTTAGCCTCGGCATCAATACCGGTGATGAAAAGCATCCCGAATTGCGTACAGAAGTCCTCAATCTTACGCGCATGCGTCGACACCGCTCTAACTTTTGCCATGCCCTGGGCATTGCGAGCGGGCAGTTCAAAGAAAGTGCCACCGACATTCAAGAGGTCGCGTTCCGTGGCGACTTCTCGGCAAAAGCGACCTGCCCCGAGTTCGCGCTCCGCTGTGCCAAAGGGAAGTCGCCAGCGCTTCCCATCTTCCTCGATGATAATGGATGCGACATCGGCTTTAATTGCCAGCATTGGACTTGGCGCGCATGCGGTGATGTTTTTAAGAGCAACCTCATCGTTGGTTGCGCAGACTTTAAGCGATTGATCGATAGTGAAGAGTTGGTTGTTAACAACGAGGCCGATGCGCTCAGCCCCCAGTGAGCGTAGCACGCCAACTCGCCGCTGATGAGTGGTCGCTGCGGCAAGACACCTGAAATCATCATCGGCTAAATTAGAACGTCCGTCTTCTGTCCGATAATGGAAAGAGGCTACGACGCCGCGTGCAGGCTTATCGGTTGAAAGGCGAACCCATGCGCCTTTTTCGGCCGCTGTGAAATCTACCCATGTGCTTTCGTGTGCTTGCACGGAAATTTCCTGCAGTGCCGTCCATGTGCCATTGCCTTTAGTATCAACCCACACGGTAAATTTAAGCGCTTCATCCGATTGCTGTGCTAAATAAAGACCACGGTGCGAAAAACCTGAAAAGAGAAAAGGGTCGCTCATTGCGTTCGCACTGAGTGTTTCGTTGAGCCAGACAGATCCGCGCGCAACGACAGGGCCAAGCTCGTCGAGTTGCTTTGGCTGCAGAAACCAAAGATTTGAATTCGATTGTGGCGGTGCGGCGCCTTCTGTTTTGAGCGAACGTTTGTTTAGGAACTCTGATTTAGCTGAGTCGTCGCAACCGAGAACCACGAGGTCGTTCCATCGACAGAAATCCCCGATGACTTTTAAGTAAGCCGAACGCGGGGTAATACCTGCGGAATGATTTGGGCTGAAGTCGCGCGGGAAATGCCAAAAGGCTCCATGCATCGTCATCAGTAAATCACTTTCTCCAATATCTCGGATGCGCGGCCACTCGGTGTTCCAGCCGTGGGACCCGTCGTAACTATGGCTCGGCTTGGGTAGACGGTAGGCCTGCCAGTTGCCTTTATCCAAAACCATTAAGACGAGCGATTTGGCATCCCAGCCGACACTCCAAATGGGATCTGTCTCTGGGTGTGCACTGCCGGTGATACCGCCAGGCCCTGAGACTTCCGTGAATTGATTACGGCGAATCAGCGACCAATCGCCTTCACCTTTCCACTCGGCTAAAGCGCCCGAAGGAATGGTCGGGTCGTTTTGTACACGGGCATCCATCTCGCCGTTATTGGAATAAACGACGCGACCTTGTCCCGAGTAGAGTCCTTTGCCGTGATAACCTGGCAGTCGTGAATGGCCTTCAGGTCCGGGTGGTTGGTTCTCTTTGGCGATTTCTTCAGGGCTGCCTTTGGGACGTGGTCGCTGGTTGTCATCTTTGATGAGCGTGCGGACTTCGAGGGTGTGCACGTCGACTTCATAAAGACCCTCTTCCATGGTGGCGTAGTAGACCTTGCTGGCCGGGTCAGTTAGATGACGCGCCGTCCCTGTCAGTCGTCCAGGCATCTGATTTGGCGAAATGACACGTACGCCTCCTTGGGCATTAATAAAATAGGGTCCAATCAACAGCTGGTTACTTTCTTGATGGATTAGCCGGTTAGCAGGTGTGCCGCCGACACTTTCTGGCCGTGCGCGGATTGATAAATCTGGGCTAATTTCCCATAATTTATCTGAAGAACCAAAAGGCATGTGTGGGCCATAGGTAATCACCCAAAGTTTGCCCGCCCACGGCACCACTGCACCCGTTCCGCATTCACCCTCGCGATTTGCATAACTTAGGCGCGGGTCGATCCCAGAAATCCCCGGAGTCGCAGCATCTTTTTTATAAAGCCAAAATTTCCAGCCAGCAAAGACAAGGACGGCCAAAAGTAGAATATTTCTAAGGCGGCGCACAAATGTTTATCAGCCTTTCGAGATGAGAGTTCCAAGATTAAATAACTATAGCACCGCAAACTAACCATATCAGTAATACGGCGCATGGCCGTGCGATAGTCTTCCAGTTTGCGGGTCGGTGAAATTGCCAAAGCATGACACCTAAGACGGATACCGTTGCGCCCGCGCCTATCCAGTCACTGCGCCATTGTGCCGAAGTTGTCATAGCGGGCAGCAGTGCTAAAAGTTCTGCGAAGTAGGCCATGCCATGTAACCAGCCAGCTGCGAGGCTGTTGACGAAGTATCGCGGCACGTCGAGCCAACTGAAAAACGAAAGCCCTACCGAAACCATTCCAAGCACAACGGGTAGCCCTGAGAGTGGTACAAGTAGGAGGTTCGCAAAAATGCCACCGGGGCAGATAGAGCCAAAAACACTGAGTGCGATCGGAGCACCCGCTGTACTCGCAGCTATTGAAATACAAAGGCCTTCTGCGATGCGTGTGCGCAACCAGCGGCCCCAGCGCAGAATTTTTGGGACTGCTTCTTTGGGTGTTAGCCGTTCAGCGAGCCCTGGGCGGCTCAAGGATTTTGCCGCCGGACTGCCGACAAGTAAGATGCCGATGACAGATGCGTAACTTAGCTGGAACCCCGCATCTGTGGCAGCCTGAGGATCTAGAACTAAAGTAATCGCGCAGGAAAGAAAGAGTCCTTGGAGGGGGTTGGAACGTCGCTGAAGGGTGGTGCAGGCCAAAATACAAGCCGCCATAATCCATGCCCGACACGCCGACGGCGTTCCGCCTGTCACTTCAACATACACCCACAAGGTGAAGAGTGCGATGGCACCGCCCATGCGATCACTGAGGCGACACTTCCTTGCCAACCAAACTAAGGCCACCGCCATGCCAGTGATGTGTAATCCGCTAATTGCAAAAAGGTGTAAGGTGCCCGTTGCGGCAAAAATTAACCGGTCCTCGTTTTCAAGTAAACGGGTTTGCCCAACCATGGTTGCTGCCAATAAGCTGCCACCACGCGAATCTTCCCAGGCAAGCTCGCGAAAACCAGCGACTAATTTTTTTCCGAGGTCATTTTCTTGCCGAGCAAGGACGCCTGCCGGTTCAATTTCTGCAGCAACCCGCGCGTGTCCGAGTCGCAGACTAATATTTTGTGAACGAAACCAATTTTCACGCGGGTCATCCGGATCTCCGCAGGCTGATAAAAGCCCACTTAGAACATAAAGGCCTCCCGGGACGGGTGGTGTATTGAACCCATCGCACAGAACTTGCCGACGGCGTGTATCCGTCGGCCCGGTTTGCACCCAGCCGACTGCCCGCCACCGATTGTTATCACGTTCGTCGAGACGGTTAACTTCGACGAATAAATCTGCCCGCCCTGGTTCACCCTCCCAACGCTCCATGCGCCCAGCACGTAGCGAATGCCAGCAGGCGCCAAAACAGAAACCCGTTACAATGATGCAAGCTATCCAGCGGAACGGCTTGCTGATGCTAAAAAAAGCGCCCGTAAGTCCAATAGCTGCGAGCCCGTAAGCGTAAGCAGGACGCATGAATCCTGTCGCATCCGTTAAGCAGCCCGCGAGAAAGGGAAGGGCAACCCAAAGCGCAGGGGCGTGCCTCGATGGCTGGTTTAAATCTTCTGAGTCATCCAGGGGGTTGGTCCGGTCCATAGCCGGAGGCCGTCAGTCGAGAGTGATAACTGAGAGACCTCCGTTCGTAGCCAATCCCACTCAGGGCAATTGGCGAGCGGCTCGCGCTGAAGAAGATTCCTTAAGGGAAAGACCACAAATCCGCGCGAGGTCCAGCGAGGGTGGGGCAGGGTTAGTGTAGATTCTTTTAAGGACAGCTTACCAAAAAAAAGCAGATCGATGTCACAGGTTCTTGGGCCGTTACGCTCACTGCGGATTCGCCCGAGGTTACTTTCAATGGACAAGCACTCGGCCAAAAGTTTTTGCGGGGACATCTGTGTCCGGATTGCCAGACAGAGGTTTAGGTAGTCCGGTTGACTGATCAGGCTTACCGCGGTGGTTTCGTAGGTATCGGAAATGGCGAGTAATTCCGTTTCAGGCAGCTTCCTTATAAGAGAGAGTGCCTGATGTAAGATGGCTGGTCGGTCGCCGAGGTTGCCGCCGAGGGCTAAGATAACCTGTGCTGAGGCTGGGTTCACGCCCGCTCGCGCCGTATGCGCACAGATATTCCATCAAAATCAGCGGCCACCGGGGCGAAAGGCTTATGAACCTCAACCGTAACGGCCTTAACCATCAAAAAGGTGCCTAGAATGCGTGCGGCGATCTGTTGGGCTAGGGTCTCAATTAAGTAGACGGGTTTGCCCTTTAATTGTTCTTCGACCGTCCGGATCGCGGAGGCGTAATCAACGGTAAGCTTAAGGTCATCTGAGGCTGCGGCCGGCCGGGTATCGACTTCGAGCTCAAGGGATACGGTAAACCTTTGCCCAAGGCGGGTTTCCTCAGGCAGGGCGCCATGGTGCCCATAGGAGCGAATTCCACTAATCCGGATGATATCCACGGCTTGTTTGTTGTTGGACTAGGCCTTCTTCGCAAGCGGGTTCGGCGACAATCGTCAGTCTGTGGGTAGTCCCTTCTTGACCCTTACTTGTCTCACCTCTGACAGTTGCCCGAATCA
>CAIYUD010000195.1 GCA_903929325.1 uncultured Opitutia bacterium
CGCGACCGTCAACCGGACCTCTCACAAAGGCACAGCCGGCGATTGGGGCAAGAAAAAGAAGCGGTTAGTCCGCCGTCGGCAGCGGGTCTTCTGCGCGTTGACCCTCTTCGTAGCGGGCAATCCATGCCTTTGACCATGTTGAAAAATCACCTTGTTCAATGTGCTGCCGGGCTTGCCCCATGAGATCCTGGAAGAAGTGGATATTGTGCAGGCTTAATAAAGTGCCGCCGAGGCTCTCGCCTGCATGGATGAGGTGTCGCAGGTAGGCACGGGTGAATTTTTGGCAGGTATAGTTGGCTAACCCCTCGACGAGCGGTCGATGGTCATCCCGGAACCGTTCATTCTTAATGTTAATCGTGCCATCGGGAGTGAATGCACAGCCGTGTCGGGCTAAGCGTGTTGGCATGACGCAATCGAACATGTCTGCGCCCAAGGCGATCATCCGCAGGAGTTGGGTGGGGGTACCCACGCCCATGACATAGCGCGGTTTGTGCTTGGGTAATCGCGGTGCAGCGATGGCCACTTGCCGAAGCATTTCTTCCTCAGGTTCGCCGACGGATACACCCCCGATGGCATAGCCTGGGAAATCGACGGCGCTGAGTTCTTCGGCACAGCGTATGCGGAGGTCCTCGTATACTGAACCTTGGTTAATCGAGAAGAGATGGCGGCCAGAAGCCAGGAAGCCGTTGTTTTGGGCCAGCTGATGCATCTCTTTGGCCCAGCGAATGGTCCGTGTGACGGCTACCTCGCATGCCGAACGGTCACACGGCCAGGGAGGACACTCATCCAGCACCATGGCGATGTCAGACCCAAGCGCATCTTGGATATCGAGACAGTCTTTGACGTCGAGAAAGAGGGGAGAGCCATCAAGGTGTGATTGAAAGCGGATGCCTTCATCGGTGACGGTGCGTAACTTCGCTAAGGAGAAGACTTGGAAGCCGCCACTGTCGGTCAAGATAGGGCCATCCCATCCCATGAACTTATGCAGTCCACCGGCTTTGCGTACGACTTGTCGGCCGGGGCGAAGGTTGAGGTGATAGGTGTTTCCGAGGATAATCTGGGCGCCTGTTTCCTTTACTTGGTCTGGGGTTAGCCCTTTGACAGTTCCTTGGGTGCCCACCGGCATGAAGACGGGCGTTTCGATCTGGCCATGGTTCGTCTTCAGCGAGCCGCGACGTGCAGCCGAAAGTGAATCGGTAGCCAGAACCTTAAACATCCCTTAACGACGGTTGGGGTGGAATTCGAGGGCCTGTCCCATCGGTGCATCTTTCCTCAGCATACCGTCTTCATAGACAATATTGCCGTTCACAACTGTCATGGAAACGGATGACCCAAAGGTATGGCCTTCAAGGGGAGACCAGCCGCAATGGTAGAGAAGTTTCTCGCGCGTCACGGTGGTGGGCTGGTTGGGGTCGACGAGGACGAGGTCAGCCCACATGCCCGGACGGATATACCCGCGGTCAATCACGCCAAAGAGTTCGGCAGGTGCATGACAGGCACGGGTCACGATGGTCTCCAGTGGCAGCACGCCTTGGCGCCAAAGGTCTAAGAACATGAGCAAGGAGTGCTGGATGAGTGGCAGGCCCGATGGTGCATTAAAGTATGTCCCTGCTTTTTCCTCGGCGGTGTGAGGTGCGTGGTCCGTCGCAAGGACGTCGATGCGGCCTTCGGCAACTGCACGACGGATAGCCGCGCGATCTGCAGGCTCTTTGATCGAGGGGTTGCATTTGATGAGATGGCCCTGTCGCTCGTAGTCGCGGTCATCAAACCAAAGATGATGCGCACAGGCTTCCGCGGTCACGCGTTTACCCTTAAGTGTGCCAGGATTGAAGAGGGAGACCTCTTGGGCCGTGGTGATGTGCAGGACGTGAAGGCGCGCATTCGTCCGGCGGGCTAAGTTTACCGCCAGCAAAGACGACTTATAGCAGGCTTCTGCTGAACGAATGCGTGAATGCTCAATGGCGGGAACGTCTTCGCCCCAGCGAGCACGCGCGGCAACTTCTGCACCCTTAATCATGGCATTATCTTCGCAGTGGGTGGTGATGGGTACGGGTGCCTTGTAGAAGATCCGCTCGAGGGCAGCGGTCTGATCGACCAACAAGTCTCCGGTCGACGAGCCCATGAAAATTTTGACACCACAAATGCGGCGGGTGTCCATCCGTTCGATTTCCTCGATGTTGGTCGCAGTCGCTCCCAAGAAGAAGCTGTAGTTAGCGACTGAAGTTGCCGCAGCTCGTGAAAACTTATCTTCAAGGGCGACGCGCGACGTAGCCGGCGGCTTCGTGTTGGGCATCTCCATAAAGGAGGTGACGCCCCCGGCAACGGCTGCTCGGGATTCGCTACCGATAGTTGCTTTATGGGTTAAACCAGGTTCCCGGAAGTGTACTTGGTCGTCGATCAGGCCGGGTAGAAGCAATTTCCCTTGGGCTTCAATTTCACGGTCAGCCCCACCGGTAACCTTGCCGACTTCCATGATACGGCCATCGCGCACTAAGACGTCACCCTGACGTCGGGTACCGTCATTAACGATTTCGGCGTTACGGAAGATGAGTGAGCCCATGCCCACAGTCCAACCGTCTTCGGGATAGAAGCAAGCGGGAGCTTTAGAGGACCGTACCTTCGGGCCGCTGAAGGCCCTCGGGGCTTAAATTCATCGACTGAATCGTGAAGCTGTAGCCGGTGTGTCCGTTGAACTTAAGTTGGAAGTCGGTAATCGAGCGTTTTTCTTCAGGGAAGAGGGATAGCTTAATTTCTGTCCAGTCCTTGATCATCTTACGGATGTCGTCATGGGGGATAACCACCGGCTCTTGAGTCTTTGGGTTCTTAAGGGTGGAGAGTTTATCGAAAGCCAGCTGCTCGCTTTCTTTACCCGCTACCGCTGTATTCCACATCAACATGGATATGTTGAGTGCGCCTCGGATGGCCTGCTTCTTTTCTTCGATCGCGGCACGACCGACGGCGGGTTGCTCGAGTAGACCGTCGAGGATGCCAATCTTACGCGTAAATAGATTCCATTTGTCGGCCAATGTTTGTCCTGGGCTGGCTGGCCCTTTGGGGGCTTCGGCTGGGGCGAAAGACTTTTTTTGTACAAAGCCAATTGGACGAGCCTTCGGATTGCCAAAAGCACCAACGGTACGGTTGCGGGAGCGAGACG
>CAIYUD010000196.1 GCA_903929325.1 uncultured Opitutia bacterium
TATCCTTGCAGCCAACGAAGTAGATCTAAAACAGGCCCAAACGGCAGGCCTCCCACCTGCGATGCTTGACCGTTTGCATCTCGACCAAAGCCGGCTCGAAGCCATCGCACTCGCTACAGAAACTGTCGCCACTCAAGCCGATCCGCTCGGCGAAACTTTAGAGTCTTGGATCAGGCCAAATGGTCTAAAGATCACTAAGCTGCGCATACCCATTGGCCTCATTGCTATCGTCTTTGAATCGCGCCCCAATGTAACCGTGGATGCAGCTGCACTGTGCTTGCGCTCAGGCAACGCTTGTATCTTGCGCGGAGGACATGAAGCACTTCGGACAAATCAAGCACTGGCGAATGCGATTCATGAAGGTCTCAAGTCGGCAGGCTTGCCCACAGAAATAGTGACCCTCGTCCCTGTCGCCGACCGCGAAGCTGTCATCATACTGGGAAGTCTTCGTGGCGTCATTGACCTGATTATCCCGCGCGGCGGACCTGGATTGATTGAAGCTGTCACGACCACCGCTCAAGTCCCCGTGATAAAACATGACGCGGGCATTTGTCATATCTACGTACACGCAGCCGCAGAGCTACCGATGGCAGAAGTTATTTTGCTAAACGCTAAGTGTCAAAAACCTGGGGTCTGTAACGCGGCCGAAACATTACTCGTGGATGCATCGATCGCGGCTGACTTTCTTCCTCAACTCGACGCCGCTCTCCGCAGTCGCCAGACAAGCATTCGTGCCTGCCCCTTGGCCCTACCTTACATGCCCTCGAGCCAAGCAGCTAGCCCAGCCGATTGGTCCACCGAGCATCTATCCCTTATTCTCAACGTACGCATTGTCTCAGGGCTCAACGAGGCCCTAAGCCACATCGCTCAGTATGGCTCAGGCCATTCAGATGCTATTGTTACAGCGGATGCAGTTATTGCCCAACGGTTCTTAAGCGAGGTCGACAGTGCCTGCGTTTACCATAACGCCAGCACGCGCTTTACGGACGGCGGGGAGTTTGGTTTTGGGGCTGAAGTTGGCATTAGCACAGGTCGCCTGCATGCCCGCGGCCCAATGGGGGCCCGGGAGCTAACCACATGGAAGTTCACTATAGAAGGCAATGGGCAGGCCAGGGACTAGAAGGTGACTCTTTTCCGTTTGACAGTACACCGTGCGAAAGTCTCTCTGAACCTCCTTTTTGGCTGTCCGGGGTGGTAGCTCAGTTGGTTAGAGCGCCTGCCTGTCACGTAGGAGGTCGCGGGTTCGAGTCCCGTCCATCCCGCCAGCCAAAAAGGTCGATTTTAAGAAACCCGGACCATCGGCTGGGTGTTGGTCCTTTTTCCTTTCACCTTCTGGCCAGTCATACAAAAAAGAACGTACCATGAGTAAGAAAGTCATCATCATCGGCGCGGGTGGCGTCGGCAACGTTGTCGCCCACAAATGTGCCCAAGCGCATGAACATTTCTCGGAGATCCTTTTGGCTTCTCGCAATGAGAACAAATGCAAGGCGATCGCCGCTGACGTCAAAGCGTCAACCGGTCGCACAATCAAAACCGCTGCAGTGGACGCGGATAACGTCCAAGCAACCGTCGCACTCATCCAATCTTTCAAGCCCGACCTCGTCATCAACGTCGCCCTTCCCTACCAAGACCTTCCATTAATGGACGCGTGCTTACACGCGGGCGTACACTACCTCGACACGGCGAATTACGAACCGCCCAATCTCGCAAAATTTGAGTACTCTTGGCAGTGGGCTTACCGTGAACGTTTCGCGAAGGCCGGACTCACCGCCCTTCTCGGGTCAGGCTTCGACCCAGGCGTAACCAACGTCTTCTGCGCTTACGCACAAAAACACCTTTTCGATACTATCGAAACGATTGATATCATGGATGCCAATGCCGGTGATCACGGCTACGCATTCGCCACCAACTTTAACCCAGAAATCAATATCCGAGAAATCACCCAACGCGGACGTTACTGGGAAAAAGGAGAGTGGAAAGAAACCGATCCCCTTTCAGTCAAACAGGTCTACGACTACCCTGTAGTCGGACCCAAAGACAGTTACCTGCTCTACCACGAAGAACTCGAGTCGTTGGCGATGAATATTAAAGGCCTGAAGCGCATTCGCTTCTTCATGACCTTCTCAGAGCGCTACCTCACACACTTGCGGGTACTTGAGAATGTCGGCATGACCCGCATCGACCCGATCGATTTCCAGGGCCACAAGATTGTGCCGATCCAATTCCTGAAAGCACTCCTGCCAGATCCCGCTTCACTGGGACCACGCACCAAAGGCAAGACCTGCATTGGTTGCGAAATCACGGGCACCAAAAACGGTAAGCCTCGCAAGGTCTTCATCTATAACGTCTGCGACCACCAGGAATGCTTCGCTGAAGTAAAATCCCAAGCGATTAGCTATACCACAGGCGTACCAGCAGCCATTGGTGCTATCATGATTGCCAGCGGCCTTTGGAAGAAGGCAGGCGTCTGGAATATGGAGGAGATGGACCCAGACCCCTTCATGGAGGAACTCAATAAGCGCGGACTCCCTTGGCAGGTGAAAGAACTCGCTGTCTGACGTGGCTGATCCGCTCGCCGATCGCCTTGAAGAGGCTTTTGCCCCACTTGACCTGACACAGGTGCCGAGTCCTTCGCACGTACTCCACCGCGGACTCCTCGAGACCAACCTTCGAGTTCTATCGGACGTCCAAGCACGCTCAGGCGCAAAAATCCTGCTGGCCCTCAAGGGCTTTGCGCAGTTTAGCGAAGCCAAATTGATTCGCCAACACCTCGTCGGCACGACGTCGAGCGGCTTACATGAAGCACTCCTTGGTCGCGAAGAATTCGGCGGAGAAGTCCACGTGTATTCACCGGCCTTTAAAGATGATGAGCTCGACCACTTGCTCCGTCTTGCAGACCACTTATCGTTTAATTCACCCTCACAGTGGCGTCGCTTCCGTGATCGGGTCAAAGCAGCACCGCGAAAGGTCTCTTGCGGCCTGCGGGTTAACCCTGAACACGCCGAAGTAGAGGTCGACCTCTACAACCCGTGTGCACTTGGCTCACGACTGGGAACACCCCGAAGTGAATTGGGCGACCTCAAGGAACTTGAAGGACTCGAAGGACTTCACTTCCACACCATGTGCCAACAGGGATCGGATGTCCTCGAGCGCACCGTGGCCGCATTTGAAGAAAAGTTTGGCGACATCATCCCAAAGATGAAGTGGGTTAACTTTGGCGGCGGACACCACATCACCAAGCCAGGCTATGACCTCGATCGCCTCGTGAAGGTCATTACCAGCTTCCGCAAGCGCTGGGGCGAACACATCCAAGTCTACCTCGAACCCGGGGAAGCGATTGCCATCGGTACCGGCGTACTCGTTTGCACGGTTGTCGATATCGTCCGCAATGGGATGGATATCGCGATCCTTGACCTCTCGGCGACCTGTCACATGCCGGACGTACTGGAAATGCCCTACCGCCCTGACGTCGTCGGGGCAGCACTCCCAGGCAAGAAGGCTCATACATATCGCCTAGGCAGCACAACCTGCCTCGCGGGTGATGTCATTGGCGACTACAGCTTCGACCAACCCCTTAAGGTCGGTCAGCGCCTCGTCTTCTTGGATATGTCGCATTACACCTTTGTCAAAAGCTCTACATTCAATGGCACGCCCCTGCCTTCGATTGTCTCTTACGACAGTGCGTCGAAGGCTTTTCAGGTGATTAAAAAGTTCGGTTACGGAGATTATAAAAACCGTCTTTCGTAAACCTTTTGGTTTTCAGTTGGTCTGTGAGCCAACCCTGATAAGAATCTAGTTATGGATAAGCGTACTCGCAACTACTCCCTCGCGCTCGCCGTTGTGAGCGCACTCGCCATTGCGCTCTGGATCGGTGAATCCGATGCCCAAGAACGTGCTGAAGGTGCCCAAACGCGCATTGACGCATTCTCACGACGCGCCAACGAAGCTGAATACCGCGCAGGAGAGGCTGAAAAGGCTGCACGTAAACATTCAGAAGCCCTCGCCACTCAATCGAAGATTGCTGCAGAAGCCACCCAGCGTGCTGCCGAAGCACAAAGCCTTCTCGCAGAAGCCTCCAGCGCCCTTAACGCACTTAAGCCACAGTTAGAAGATGCCGAGAAAGCTCGAGCAGAGGCTGCCACGCGCATCAATGAGTTAACCGGTGAACTCGAACTTGCTCGAAGCGATCTCGATGCGGCCAAAGCTACAATTGAGACGATGAAAAAGAAAGCGGCGTCGGCGAAAGAGTCGGAAAACCTGTAATCGACAGGTTTTATTTTTAGACAAAAAAGAGCCGACCCCTCCAGGTCGGCTCTTGGCTATGAAACACTTTTTCTGAATTAGAATCCGACTTGGAACTGCGCGCGAATGGTGTTCACGTCGGCAGTTTGCTTAGGCTCATAAATACCACTGGACAAACGGTCGCTGAAGGTCGCCATCTCATATCCCAACTGGAACTTGGCATTGTGACCTGCGACGGAAGCGCCAGCAGCAGTGAGGGTGAAGTAGTAATTCAGACCGACGTAGACAGCATCTGATTTGTCGTAGAAGGAATCTGAATTACCGCCAATCAGCTTGTTGAAACCGCGTGCGCCATCCGCAATCTTCTGGCCGCGACCATCGGTATCCAGGGATGTATAGCGCGCAACAGCTTCCCAGTTATCATTCATTTTATAGGCGAGTGTCGCATCGTAACCAACTGGCTTAGCATTGTATTGGCGACCAGCGTCCGTGCCGTCATTTTTCGAGATCTTAGTAGGCATGTCACTGAGCTCAGTTGAGAGCATCTCAGCCATGGCAGTCAGACCGAAGTATTGAACTTGGATAAACGGATTATAGCCGGTCATCAGTCCGCCGCGCTGTTTGGTAGCACCGTATTCTGTATTCGTAATCGCACCTGAGGTGGTGTTAGCAGCAGTAGCCAGAACAAGTGACTGGGTTACGCTGGTGCTGTAATACTGTGTACGACCGAAATTACAGCCGATGGCAAACTTCTGGAAGTCAGACGTTTTCCAGTTGAAGGCGACGTTTGCATACATGCCGACGTCTGCATTGCCACCTGTTCCTTCGTTAAAGCGCCCTTGTGCGGCATTGACGATCGACGCACCGATTTCAAGGCCTTGTGGATTAGGAGTGCTGCTGAAGTGCAAACCTGTGTGGTGAGCACCGAAGCCGAGGCGTGTACCCAGGCGATCTTTGCCGTTTGTGGTCTTCTTGCTACCGTTTTCAGACTCATTCCAGTAGCGATTGGTGATACCACGCTCGACAGTGTAGAGTTGGCTGGACGAAGCCTTGAAGAGCGAGCTAACGGTGCTTTCTTCGTAACCCCATGCTACTTTGCGGTAACCGATATCAAAGGTACCCCAATCGGTAGTCTTAGAGGCAATCGCACGATCGAGCCAGGAAGTCGAGGAAGACGAAGTGTTACCCGACAAGTCGAGAACAACGTTACCGGAGAAACCATCGCCAGCGTCGGCGGTGACTTCGAGATACAGACGGCGCATCAAGAAGCCGCTCTGATTGTCATAAGCATCATCTTCCGCACCATCGATGGTCTGAGTATAGTCAAATGACTGGTATTGAGTCTGGAAATAACCTGCAAAGGTCAGACGCTTTGTCGTGTCCTGCTTAGGATAAACACGGTCTGTGCCAGCGACGGAGGATTTAGCTTTCGATTCCTCGAGAAGCTTGCCGCGCTCTTCAGCAGTGATGGTGCCTTTCTTGACGAGGAGATCGAGGACCTCTTTTTCGCCGGCGTAAGCGGAGACTGCCATGGAGGCGGCCGCCGCGAGGGTGAGGGACTTTAGGGTAGTGTTCATGGGTATAGATTGCCCTGACACTATCGCAGTCAATTGTTACGGTTTGATGGAGGCCGTGTTAAGAAGAGGCTTCGGAAGGCGGCGCACTTAGGCCAGTTATGATAGGCTCTAAACCCTTCCGAACGTCAGAATAGAGGGGTTTCCAGCCTAATTCCGTGCGAATACGTCTAGAGTGAACAATGCGATTCGGTTGCACCCGTGAGCTTCTTTGAGCCCGGGGGCCGGCCGGAGCAGCCGCATCAAAGGTGACAGGGGCACCCCCTAGACGATGACAAATCCATTGAGCTAAACTCTCTTTAGTTAAGGGGTGTCCGTCGGTTACGTTCAACACGTGCTGCCCAACAGGGGCGACACAGGCAGCCAAAATGGCTTCTGCGGCGTCGTCACGGTGTAAATAATTAATCCAATGGTCGACGCGCCCACCGACCGTACGCTCACCTCGGCGTAATTGATCCAACAGATAATGACGACCCGGTCCGTAGAGACCGCCGAGACGCAAAACCGTACGCTGCGAAACAGTGCTTTGTAAAATCGCCTGCTCACCAGCCACGAGTTGATCCGATGGACCATCACCTCCAGCGGGCGAACTCTCATCGACTTCACCGTCTTGACGGTAAACACCTGTCGAACTGGTTAACACCAAAGTCTTTACTCCCATGCGCTCTGCCCATCGAGCAATACGTGCAGGGCCTTCGGCATAAGCCGCACGGTAAGCGTCATCGCCGCCACCACCCGCACTCAGCGCATAAACAATCGCATCAAAAGATTTACCCAAAACATCAAGGTCGTCTTTTAAAATATCCAGCGAGACCACATCGAGGCCCTCTGCTTTTAATCGTTCACAGGATACTTTGGAACGAACTACCCCAAGCGCCTTCCAGCCTGCACGTGGTGCACGCCGACAAACCTCTGCGCCGACATAGCCACAACCTAGGACGAGCAGTCGTCGGCTCATGGTTTTAAATGCGCAAGCACCCAGTCGACAGGCGTCGATCCAGGTTTGGCAGACAAAATTACGTGCAAGGCCGCTGCGTCCTTGGCTGCCAAAGCTCCGATTGCGCCATCTTGCAAACAAGCCTTAAGGCGATCGGCTAAAGCTTCAGGCTCACAGTCCGATTGCAGGTACTCCGGCCAAGCTTCGCGATGCAGAAGTAAATTCGCCATGCCGAGGTGCTCAACTTTCCCGCGAATCATGCGTCGACCCCATGCCCACGTCAGCGGATTCGCTCGATACACAACCGCACCTGGAATTCCAGCAAGGGCTACCGTAAGCGACATCGTACCTGAACTTACCAATGCAGCTGAGGCAGCCACCGGTTCTTCATCCACAGGCCGCAAATCTACGCCTTTCGCTAGTTGACCATACTCGGCACACAGTCGGTAAAGCTCCGCATGAACAGCTCCGCCTGTATGTAAGACCACTGCGCGTCGTGTTGGATCAATTTTCCGGTGTAACGCAAAAGCTTCCAGCAAAGCAGGGAAAATTTTCCGCACGGGCTTAGGGCGGCTTCCAGGCAAAAGGAAGACAGGACCATTGATATCATAACTCAGACCCGTTTTGTGGCCAGGTTGCACAAAAGGATGCCCTACGAACTTCGCCTCTAAAGTTGTGTCCGCGTAACATGCTGGCTCAAACGGGAAAATCGTGCCGACGGAATCGAGCGAGCGGGCCATCGAAAAGCGCCGCCGTGGCTTCCATGCCCAAATCTGCGGACTCACATACTGCAAAATGACAGTTTCGCCGCCTCCAGCGCGCGATAAGCCAGCCTTCCGCAGTGCGTCAGCCAGTCGAAGATTGAAGCCAGGGTAGTCGACCAAGAGGACGACCTTGGGCTTCCATTGAATAGCCCACGTCGCGATACGTGCAAAAAGTTTTCGGTAAAAAGGGTAAGCTGTGAGCACCTCCACGAGGCCCACCGCCGAGAAGCCCGTCATATCCAATAAAAGCTGAGCTCCCGCATCGCGCAAAGCAGGCCCACCTAAAGCAACAACTCGCAAAGAAGGATTCTTAGCGCGCAAATCTTTTACCACCTGAGCCGCATGCTGATCGCCCGAATGCTCACCCGCAATTACCAGAATATCTACCGCACCTGCCCGTGGACGATCAAAAGTAGATGGGAGCTCAGGAAAGGCTTTCATCGCCGAGTAAGGCCAGGACGAATTTGATCTGTAATTCGAATGGCAACTTCGAGGGCCGTGCGGCCCAAGGCAGCACCAACCTTCGGGTCACGACGGTCACGCACACAGCCAACAAACGAAGCGAGTTCAATCGCCAGGGGTTCGCCCTTCTCAATCGGTAAATCTTCCTTCGCAAATCCACCTTCAGCCGTTGGATCGACCCGGACGACGTGCCCCTTCTGCCCCATAAAATCAATCGAGAGATAGCCACCAGGCTGAAAGACACGGATCTCACGGTTCTTCTTCAAGGACACCCGACTAGCACTCAAGTTGGCGACGCAGCCATTGGCAAATTGCAGCCGAGCATTCGCAATGTCTTCAGTCTTGGTGAGCACAGAAACACCCACGGCGTCAATGCGCTCAACCGGTGAACGCACGAGCTGCAGGACGACACCAATGTCGTGGATCATTAAATCGAGAACGACGCCAACTTCCGTGCCGCGTGGTGTAAAGGGTGCCAATCGTTCAGTGGTAATGTAACGTGCATCGGTTACCGCTTTCTCCAAATGTGCCATCACAGGATTGTAATGCTCAATATGTCCAACCTGGACGATACGTCCTGCCTTCGTCGCTGCCGCTAAGATTTTTTCTGCCTCCGCTAGCGAAGCACAAAGGGGTTTTTCAACAAGAAGGTCGACGCCTCTTTCAAGCAAGGGAACAGCAACAGCTGCATGGTGGTCCGTTGGCACAACCACACTAACGGCATCACATCCAGCTGCTAAATCATCCAAAGAGGTGAACCGCTTACAGTTGAAACGGGCACAAATCTCTGCCGCACGCTCATCATTGGCTTCAAGAATACCCGCCAAAGTAGCCCCTGGTAGGCTAGCGTAGATGCGCGCATGGTGCTGGCCGAGCGAACCCGTACCAACAACACCGCAGCGAATGAGCGACGGGGACATGGCGGGAGAATCCCCTTTAGTCCTGCTCTCGGCAATCCGATTCAGCGTTAGACAGGAGTGGCCACGAGGCTTAATTTATCACCCTTTTTCGAGACTTTCACCACGGAGCCATCGGGAACTTCGCCTGCTAAAATCATCCGGGCAAGCGGTGTCTCGACTTCGCGCTGTAAAGTGCGACGCAAAGGACGTGCCCCGTAAACGGGGTCAAAGCCTTTATCGGCAATCCAACTGAGAGCCTTGTCGTCTAACTCAATCCGGATTCGACGACCTTCAAGGCGTCGATTGAGACTCAATAGTAGAAGCTTAGCGATGGAAGCCACCTCGGCTTCACCGAGTGGACAGAACATGACGATCTCATCGAGACGATTTAAGAATTCAGGACGGAAAGCCGCACGCACTTCGACTAACACTGATTCGCGAATAGATTCAGTAATTCCATCGACGGCATGTTCTGCCAGCAATCGTCCACCTAAGTTAGAAGTTAAGATGAAAACCGCATTGCGACAATCAACCGTGCGACCCTGAGAGTCCGTTAGCCGTCCATCATCCAAAACTTGCAAGAGTGTGTTAAATACATCGGGGTGAGCTTTCTCAACTTCGTCGAGCAAGACGACGGCGTAAGGCTTGCGACGAAGTGCCTCCGTGAGCTGACCGCCATCTTCGTGCCCAACATAACCTGGAGGCGCACCAATCAATCGCGAGACTGCGTGCTTCTCCATATACACAGACATATCGATACGGATAAGTGCAGATTCGTCGTCAAAAAGTTGCCGGGCCAGCGCCTTGGCTAACTCTGTCTTGCCCACACCCGTCGGTCCGAGAAAGAGGAAGGATCCCGCTGGCCGGCGCGGATCTTGCACGCCCGCACGCGCGCGCTGCACGGCCTCGGAAACCACGCGAACGGCTTCCTCTTGTCCGACGACTTGTGTCCGCAACGCATCCTCCAGCCCAAGCAACTTGTGGCGCTCACTCTCTAAGAGCTTAGAAACAGGGACACCCGTCCACCGTGAAACAACTTCCGCAATATCATCTGGACCTACAGATTCCCTAAATAATCCACCTTCCGCTCCAGCTACTTTTTCTAAAGCTGCTAAATCAGTTTCGAGCTGAGGAATAGTGCCGTGTTTAAGTTTAGCCATGAGCTCGAGATCGTAACCACGCTCAGCTTTGGATAAATCCTGGCGGGCGGCATCAAGTTTACCCCGAGCAGCACGCACAGCGGTAACCGCACCCTTATCCGCATCCCACCTTGCCCGAAGGGATTTCTGAGCTTCTCGAGAATCTGCTAACTCTTTGCGCAAGCGATTCAAACGATCAACGGAAGCCGCATCCTTTTCAGCTTTGAGTGCAGCTTCTTCAATTTCGAGTTGAAGCACTCGACGATTAACTGCGTCCAGCTCGGCCGGAACGCTGTCAATTTCTGTGCGAATCTGCGCACATGCTTCATCCACCAAATCGATAGCTTTATCGGGTAAGAATCGACTGGTGATATAGCGATCGGAGAGTGTGGCCGATTCGACGAGCGCAGCGTCTTGAATGCGTACGCCGTGGTGAAGCTCGAAGCGCTCGCGAAGGCCACGAAGGATTGAAACGGTATCCGGGACGCTGGGTGGCTCAACTAAGACCTGCTGGAAACGACGTTCAAGGGCAGCGTCTTTTTCGATATGCAGACGGTATTCATCGAGCGTGGTAGCACCGATACAATGCAACTCACCGCGCGCCAACATCGGCTTCAAGAGATTACTCGCGTCCATCGCGCCGTCCGTGCGGCCTGCACCGACGAGCGTATGCAATTCATCAATAAAGAGCAGCACGCGACCTTCGGCCGTCTGAACTTCATTCAGGACGGCCTTGAGACGTTCTTCAAATTCTCCACGATATTTAGAGCCTGCTAAAAGAGCTCCTAAGTCGAGTGACCAAATAACCTTATCGCGAATGCCTTCGGGCACGTCGCCACGAACAATGCGCTGAGCGAGACCCTCAACCACAGCCGTCTTCCCTACCCCAGGTTCGCCAATCAGCACGGGGTTGTTTTTTGTACGACGAGAGAGAATGCGAATCACGCGACGTATTTCTTCGTCACGTCCAATAACGGGATCGACTTTCCCGGCCCGTGCCCGCGCCGTCAAGTCGACACCATACTTAGCTAATGCCTCATAGGAGGCTTCGGGTGTTGCACTGGTAACGCGCTGAGAACCTCGCAAGCCAACGAGTGCTTCTAAAATTGTGTCGCGATCCAAAGTGATTGCAGAAAAAGCTGGCTGCAACGAAGGCGCTTCAGCCAAACCAAGCAAGATGTGCTCAGCCGAAACATAATCGTCTTTCATGGTTTCCGCTTCGGTCTTCCCCTTCAGTAATGCTTGCTGAGCTTCGTTTGAAAAATTCGCTGCATTCCCACCGGTGGCACGTGGCAGTCGTGAAAGTTGTTTCTCTAAACCAGACCGGAAAGTGTCGGCACTCTTGCTGGTACGACGCAGTAATGCCGGAACGACTCCGCCGTCTTGATTAAGCAAAGCGAGCGCAACGTGCGCAGGCTCAACTGAGGGGTTCCCGCGTCGCGTAGCTTCGGCCTGTGCAGCGACAATCGCTTCAGCGCTCTTGTCTGTTAAATTTCCGAATGGGTGACTCATGTACACAAGGGTGCATTGACTGAGCCAAAGTCATTCAACCCCTAAAGCCTGCTAAACCCCGTAAAACACGGTCGATTGCTGTCTATTATAGTTCGCAAGCGCCAAAGCGTCACGCAACGCGACGACCTGTCGCGCACGCGTGAAGTGTTGCCGATTGGCTCTGGCTTGACCACATTCACGTCATGGGCGTCCCCCGCGAGCTTTCGGTACTTAGTCGGCTTCTTGATGACCCCTCTCCCGTGGTACAGAACGCGGTGCTCGATTGCGTTCGCCAGGCTGGAGATGAGGGCATGCGCTGGCTCGAAAAGTTAGCCAGCGAATCAGATTTAAGTGGCCCAGCACGCGATCTTCTTCGCCGACTTCGCACCCCAGAGGCTGCAAGCCTCGCTTTTCTGGCGATTGCTCGCGATCGCGATGCCAACATTGAAGATGGTCTGCTGTCCTTGGAGCGCATCATCGATCCTTCACTCCCAGATAATGCCCTCCGAGATGATTTAGATAAACTCGGTGAACGTGCTCGCGGTCTTCTTGTATCCCCTTCGGACATCCGTTCGCGATTGCGCACACTCAGTCGCGTTATTTTTGGCGAAAAAGGTTACCGCGGCGCCGAAGAAGGCGTCGGCGATCCTGAAAACACCCTACTCTCCCACACTTTAAAAACTAAGCGCGGCAATCCATTTGCTTTAAGCCTGCTCTACCTGCTCGTCGCTCGCCGCGCTGGCTTAGAGCTCTCTCCGATCGACCTACCTGGACGATTCATGGTCGGTTACTTCAATGAGAAAGACGACCCCATCTATGTTGACTGCTTCGCTGGCGGACCTTTCAGAACGCCTGACGAACTACGACTCGCTTTGCGCGAGAATGATTTACCTGACGATAACGAACTGCTTGGCCCTACAGATACACGCATAACACTCGCCCGGGCTTGTCGCATCCTCGGCACGCAATA
>CAIYUD010000197.1 GCA_903929325.1 uncultured Opitutia bacterium
GCCAGCCTCACCGATGAGGACGGGGTTATTTTTCGTACGGCGGCAGAGAATTTGGATAACGCGGCGGATTTCGTCCTTACGACCAATCACGGGATCAAGTTCGCCGGCACGCGCAAGTTCGGTCAAATCGCGACCGAAAGTTTTGAGGAGAGAGAGTCGTTCTCCGCGTCCAGGGCGGCCGCCTTCCGGACGAGCGGAAGGGCCTTCTTCGCCTGATTCGCCTTCGGAAGACCCTGGAGCAGGCGATTCGCCTTCGGCGCCTTCTTCGGGTTGAATTTGCGCAAGGATCTCTTGACGGCATCGTTCGATATCGACGTTCAACTCTGAAAGTACTTTGGCGGCGACACCTTCGCCTTCGCGCAACAGGCCGAGTAAAATGTGCTCAGTTCCGATATAGGCATGACCAAGTTTAGCAGCTTCGCTTTTCGCGTAGGTGAAAACCTTTTGCACGCGGGGTGTCAGTGGAAGTGCATCGGGCGACTTCGCTTCTTCGGGACCTTTACCGACTTGTTTCTCAACGAGCTCGCGAACTTTTTTGAGTTCGACGCCCATGCGACCAAGCACATTCACAGCAACACCTTCGCCGAGCTTAATTAAGCCGAGCAAGATGTGTTCGGTGCCAACGTAGTTGTGGTAAAAACGCTTCGCTTCAACCCGAGCAAGGTCGACAACGCGGCGCGCACGTGGTGAGAAATTTCCGTTCTTGTCCTTGTCCATAGGTAGTAGAGTAAGCGGGGAATGTGCCAAGATGCTAAGCCAGGTTCGGAAGGGGGCAAGTGGGATGGGAGGGTCGCCTAAATTGCCTTATAATCAAAGTGCCTTTCCCTTTGCCATTCGACCCATCGGGGGCTTTTCTTACGTCATAATGCCTCTAACCCTCCAAGAAGCCGCCAACACGCTGGATGCGACCCTTCGCAGCCTCAAAGGCAAACGTGTGGTGGTTTTGGGCCATATGCGCCCAGATGGCGACTGTATCGGCTCCCAGACCGCCCTCTGCCGCATCCTGCTAGCCTTGGGAGCTGACGCCCGCTGTGCGAACAGACACCCGGTGCCAGCCAACCTGGTAGCCTATGCCGAGGGGTTAACCTTTGTCACCGAAAGCGACTTCAAGAGTCGCCCCGATGAAGTCGCTGTCGCAGTAGACTGTGCCGACCTGTCACGCATTGGTGCCTCACTCACCGACCTCTACCCTGCCGGCCTTGAAGCTAACATTGACCACCATGTGTCCAATGATGGCTTCGCAAAGGTCAACGTCGTCGTTGAAGACGCGGCCGCAACGTGCCACGTCCTAGCCTACACAGCTTTGCAAAAGAATCTCCCTGTCGATGCAGCCACAGCAGCTTCTCTCTATTTAGGTTTAGTGACAGACACAGGAAGTTTCCGCTTCCGATCAACATCGCCCGAAGTTCTGGAAGTCGCCGCAACCTTGATTCGAAAAGGCGCATCGCCGTCGCTCACAACGGAGCGCGTCTTTGAAAGCGAGTCGCCGACAAAGTTCGTCCTCATTCAACGATTCTTAGCCAGTATGCGATTGGTAGAAAACGGTCGCATCGCTATCGGGGAAATTCCCATCGGGCTCTACGAAGAGACCGGGACATCGAAAGAAGACAAAGAAGGGCTCGTGGATTTCCCGCGCTCGATTGCCGGTGTCGATATTGCTGTACTACTTGAAGAAGCCAAAGACGGTATCAAAGGTAGCTTGCGCGGCAAGAATCCAGAACTCCGTCTCGACCTACTCGCTGCGAAACTCAATGGCGGCGGACATAAACTCGCCGCAGGATTCAACTGCCTTGGTGCGTCTTTCGCCAAAGACCGCGAGCGCATTGAAGCAATCATCATCGCCCATCTGCGCGAACGGGCGCCACGATGAGCGACTTGAGGGAACCCGAAGGCGTCTTGCTGATTGATAAGCAGCGCGGACCGACATCGCACGACATCGTTGATATGATTCGACGACTCTATGGAACGCGCAAGGTTGGCCATGCGGGCACACTCGACCCAATGGCCACTGGCTTGCTCATTTTACTTATCGGGAAGGCGACAAAAGTTTCGGCGTATATGATGTCGCAAGACAAAGCTTACGAGGCGGACTTAACTCTTGGGATTGTCACAGATTCGCAAGACGCCGAAGGCGAGACGCGCGAAACCCACCCAGTCCCCGAGCTCACCGATGAAGCCATTCGCGCCGCCATGGCCAAGATGCTCGGCGACCAATACCAAATGCCGCCCATGCACTCGGCCCGCAAAGTAAACGGCGTCCCACTTTATAAACTAGCCCACAAAGGCCAAGAGATCGCCCGCGAGCCTCGCTTCATCCGCGTTGAAAGCATGGATTTATTACGATGGAGCGCGCCGGTTATTTCGTTCAAAACGCGATGCACAAAAGGAACCTACGTACGCACACTGGGCCATGACCTTGGTAAATCACTCGGCCCCGGCGGACATTTAAGTGCTCTACGGCGAACCGCTTCTGGCACGCACGACGTCGCACAGGCCGTTACCATTGATGCGCTGAATACGATGACGATGCCTGAACGGCTCGCGCGATTAATCCCCATCGCGACTGCGGTTCCAGCTCAAGCCCTAGGATAAACCTATGCGTCTGCACGTTGCTATTGGCGTCTTTGATGGGGTTCATGCCGGGCACCGTGCGGTACTGGCTTCGGCCGTCGCTGCGGCAAACCAAGACGACGGGAAAGTTATCGCACTCACCTTTGAACCACATCCCAGCAGAATCATCCGGCCGCAAAATCCCGTACTGCTTATTTTAAATCGGAAACAAAAAGATGCGCGACTCCTCGAAGCCGGTGCCGACGAAATTGTTCACCAAGCTTTTGACGCCGAACACCGGGCAATAACCGCAGAGGCTTACATCCCTTGGCTAAAGGAACGATTCCCTAAACTCGCCTCACTGCATGTCGGGGATAACTTTTGTTACGGCCAAGGACGCAAAGGTGATGCCGCAAAGCTCGCTACCGATAGTCATTCACAAAATTTATCTGCTAAAATTATCCCGCCCGTAAAAACCTGCGGCGAAATTACCAGCAGTTCGCGTATCCGCGAAGCCCTTGTTGCCGGAGAATTAGAGCTCGCGAATAGTATGCTGGTGCGGCCCTACGAGGCTGAGGGCGTAATTGAAAACGGGCGTAAAGTCGGCCGTTCCATTGGCTTCCCAACCTTGAACCTTCCCTGGAAACCCGAACTCGTACCGTGCTACGGGGTTTATGCAGGCGAAGTCGTTACACCTGAAGGTATCGCTGAGCCTTCGGTGTTGAACTGGGGAGTGCGCCCCACCGTCGAAGCCAATGCCTCAGAGCCACTACTCGAAGCCCATGTCCTACGGTCATCCGGAATGCTGCCTGCCCCGGGGAGTAACATCCGCGTGCGGTGGCTAAAGAGAATTCGATCAGAACAACGCTTCGAAAATTTAGATAAATTACGTCAACAGATCGAAGTCGACTGCCTGACAGCGCGCAAATTTCTTGGACTAGCTTAAGGCTCACTTCCCGCTGACAAAGCGCGGAATGATACCTCCGAAAGACCCGTTGGAGAAAAAGATGACGCATGCTGGCTTCTCTAAACCAGACAGCACGGTGCGTAATTTTATGAGGAGCTCTTCGGGCGAAGTGGGTGAAAATGCCTGACGACCACTTGCCATAAGTTCTGCGGATACCCCGAGGCTATCGAAACTTTCTGCTCCAAGTTTTTCTGCGCGATGTGGCGCGGAAATCAGCGTGATATCGGCAAGGGCCAAAGCTTTCCGAAAATCATCCTGCAAAACTTTGCGGGCTGCCGTATTGCTCCGCGGCTCAAAGCACGCCACGAGCGCATGCTGGGGGTAGCGCGCCCGGAGCGACTCTAGGGTACAAGCCAAGGCCGTGGGGTGGTGTCCAAAGTCTTCTATCGCGATAAGTTTAGAACTCTCAGAGAGAACTTGTTGTCGGCGCATCACGCCCTGGAAGGCATTCAGACTATTGAGCTTCAGACAGGTCGGGTCTTCCCGTTGAATCATGATCCCCGCGGCGACCGCCGCGATGGCCGCATTCCGTGCATTAAAGAGTCCTGAAAGTGCCCACTGAACCCTACCCCACTCTTTGCCTTTCCAGATAAGTCGGAAAGAGCTACCCGCCGCATCTTCTTTAAAGTCCGCAATCACGCAGTCATTGCCCTGCCCTGTGCCAACCCGGATCACGGGACAATAGGTTACAGATGCAAGGAGACGGGAAATGTTTACATCATCTCCGTTAGCAACAATCGCACCGTCGCGCGGGACTAATCGAATAACATGCGAGAAGGTGCGCAGGACATCTTCGAGGTCCCGGAAAATATCCGCGTGATCGAATTCAATATTATTCAGCGCGAGAACGCGTGGAAGGTACTGGATAAACTTACTGCGCTTATCAAAAAAAGCTGAGTCGTACTCATCCCCCTCAATCACAAACGCACCGCCGTCTTTACCTGGCGATGCACTATCAGGTAGGTCACGTGGAACGCCACCCACTAACCAACCTGGGTCTGCGCCGTGACTACGTAAAAGCACTGCAGCCATACAGGTCGTCGTCGTCTTGCCGTGAGTCCCTGCAACGACTAGGTTCTGACGGTTTGTTAATAGCCGCGTGCGCAGTAACTCTGGCAATGAAACATAGGGTATCGTGCGTGCCTCCAAAAGCCATTCAACCTCTGGATGGCCACGCGAAACGACATTCCCGATCACAACTAAGTCTGGCTTAAGCTTTGCGAGGCGCACCGCATCCCATCCCTCAAGAATTTCCACGCCTGCTTTCCGTAAATGATCAGACATCGGCGGATAGATACCCGTGTCTGACCCTGAGACTTCATGCCCAAGTGCACGCATGAGCAAAGCAGCATTGCCCATTGCCGTTCCACAGATGCCGATGAAGTAGATTCTCACCACGGCAATGGGTATGGCCTCTCTGGCAGGGAGTAAAGGCAACATACATAGGCGGCATACACAAAAAGGCCTGGGCGAACCCAGGCCTTGAACCCACCTCCCACAAAAAATTATGCCGCTAGCGAGGAGGCATCACCACCGAGATGACGCTTCACTTTATCGAAGCGGTGCCGTCGACGCAGCGCCCGATCGAGTTTATCCATCAGTAAATCGATGGATTTATAGATATCGTCTGATTCAACACGGACGACGATATCTGGCCCGGCTATTTCAATCTTCGCTTGGGCAGCAAACTCGTTGGCATGATCACGCGACCGGCCGTGAACGAGCTCAAAGAGGACGTGGACAATCCTGTCGTTGTGACGAAAGAGCCTTTGAGCCTTTTCGTTAACGTAGGACTTGAGGGACTCAGTGAGGTCCAGATGGACCCCCGTGATGATGACTGACGCATTGCTCATGATGGTGCGTTGGGTTTGTGTGGTTGGACCTAAAGCTATGCACCCTTTCCCTAAACGTTCTGCCAGTTTCTTTCGCGAGTTTGAGCTCATCGTGGTTACAGGCGGATCTTCCGGAATCGGACGCACCTTCCTTAGGCGCATAGAAGAGTCTATGACTTCGGCGGTCGTATGCAACGTATCGAGAACAGTTCCTGAAGGCTGGGTATTGAGTCCAAACAGGGTTCATTTAACGGCTAATCTAGCTGAACCTGCTGAGATTGAGGGAGTTGTGGCTGCATTACAAAAACTGATGCCACGCACGGGCAGGATGCTAATCATAAATAACAGTGGCTTTGGCGCCTATGGGGAATTCCCGAGTCCAGGACTCGAACACACTTTACGAATGATTGATGTGAATAGCCGCGCCCCTGTTCACCTCACAGGCCTACTTTGGCCAGCGCTGCTACAACGCGGAGGAATGGTCGTGAACATTGCCTCACTTGCTGCCTACCAACCCGTACCGCTGATGGCCACCTATGCTGCCACAAAAGCTTTTCTACTCCACTGGAGTATTGCCCTCGATTGCGAAGGCAAACCTCACGGCGTACGGTGTGTGGCAGTTTGCCCAGGACCCGTTTCGACAAACTTCTTCAAAGGTGCTGGATTCTCTAAGCCCACCGACCTTCCAGGACAAAGTTCAGATGACTGTGTCGATCAGGCAATCACGGCGATGCTATCTGCTCAGCCACAAATCGTGACGGGCTGGAGCAACCGGATTTTATCTTGGTTCTCCGCACGCCTGCCTAAGCCATGGGCAGCAGCAATGGGTCTTCGCGCGATCGAACGGAAACTCGGTCGAACCGTCCGCTGAATTATTTGGCCATCGCCAATAATTCCTTCGCATGCGTGATGGCGGTGCGACTTGAGCGATCGCCCAACATACGTGCAAGCTCAGCCACGCGCACCGACATCTCTTTGTGCACAGAATCAATTTTGACGGTTGTTGAAGTACTGTCCTGCTCCTTGGTGACCACAAAGTGCTGTCGACCGAGGGCGGCAACCTGGGGTAAGTGCGTTACGCAAATAACTTGGTGGCGACCACCGAGGGCAGCGAGCTCGCGTCCTACCTGTGCACCCACTTCGCCGCCGACATTGGCGTCGACTTCATCAAAGACCAGAACCGGCGTGCGATCGGAGGCCGCCAAGGTTGTCTTTAGTGCCAACATTACGCGGGCAGCTTCACCACTCGAGGCAATCTGGCTTAAAGGAAGCAGGTCTTGGCCGGCATTCGGACAAAACAAAAAGCGAACGGCACTATCCCCTGTCGCAGACAAAGGCGCATCAATGATCTCAGCTTTGAATTTAGCTTTTTGAAATCCTAAGTGGCCCAATAAACGTGCCACAGAATCGGCCAAGCTTGTTGCGGCTTTTTGACGTACCTTGCGGAGCCCGCTTGCCTGAGTTCTTAAAACTTTCTCGGCAGCATCAGCTTCGGTCTGCAGTACCGCCACTTGAGCCTCGGCGCCTTCGCTCCCTGCAAGGCGAGCGACTAAGGCCTCTCGCTTCGAGCGCACAGTGGCAGCATCGGGTCCGTAACGACGACGGAGATCGAGCCAGTTATTCATCCGCTGCTCGAGAGCTGCCGGAACACCACCCGTACCAAGACGGCTAACCGTCCGTGCGAAATCCGAACGAAGATCATCCGCCTCGGCTGCTAATGATTCAAGCCGGCGGACAGCTTCAGTTAAATCCGTATCGATACGCGCAGCCGCCGTACCTGCTTTGAGAAGACGTGGGAAAATAGTGCCGACGCCTTGACCCCCAAGTCCTGAATCAATTTGCGAAAGCAGCTCGAGCAACTCCTGCGCGCGTGAAGCAACCGCATAATCGCGCTCTAAAAGTGCAATCGCCTCATCGGTTAAATCTAAACCTGAAAACTTTTCTAATTGTGACCGAACAAAAGCGGCTTCGTCTTCCGATAGCCGTTCGGCATTTTTAAGAGCTTCAATCCGCTGGTGAATGCCTCGCCATTGCGCATAAGCCTCGGCATAGACAGCAAGGGCTGTGGCATGCGTACTCCCAGCCTGTGCATCGAGTAGTTCTAACTGAACCGACTCGCGCAGCAAACGCTGCGGTTCACCGGGACCATGAAAATCAATCCACCGCTCCCCAAGACGGGCCAACTGGGCCAAGGTAGCTGCAGCTCCATTGACGGTAATTCGGCCAGATTTTTCAGCAGAAACTGTACGCCTTAATAGTAATCGACCGTCCTCACAGGCTGGTAAATCCATTTCACTTAATAACGCGTCGAGGGCGGGATCATCGTTAAGCTCAAGTTCGGCTTCAACGACGGCCGCATCAGCACCTTTTCGCACAATTGCTTTCGGTGCACGATTACCTGCGAGCAAGGAAAGTGCGCCGAGCAATACAGATTTTCCGGCACCGGTTTCTCCGGTGACGACGGTAAAGCCGGCACCAAACTCCAGCTCTGTGCGATCCATCAGAGCTAAGTCACGAATAGCGAGTCGTTGAATCATGCGACATTGGCACGTTGGCCATAAAGCGCTGAACCAATACGTATGCATGTCGATCCAGCGAGGATGGCAACTTCGAGGTCATCACTCATTCCCATCGAGAGCTCGGGTAAATCTATTTTAAAACGTGCGGCTAAATCATCGCGACACGCACGGAGGCGATTAAAAGCTTTCGCAGCGACCTCTGGGTCATCCGAGAGCGGTGGAACTGTCATCAATCCCTCCACGCGCAAAGCGGGAAGTTGCAGGGCTGCTTCCAGCAACGCTGATGCACCGTCGATATCGGTTCCAAATTTTGCAGGATCATCGCCGGCATTAACCTGAAGAAGTATGGGAAGTTTTTTGCCTAACTCTCCGGCAACCCGACCGAGTCGGTTGGCTAAATCAATGGAGTCGACGGATTGAATGCGGTCGAAGGTCTCAACCGCTAACTTGGCTTTATTTGACTGAAGGTGCCCAATCAGCTCCCATTGAAGTTCTTTGGGTCCAATCAGGCGCTTCGCAGCGGCTTCTTGCACCCGATTCTCGCCAACCGCTAAAATGCCAGCACGGGCAGCGTATTGAGCGGCTTCGACTGGATGGGTCTTGGTAACGGGCAAAAGGCGTACAGAGGCCAAGGGACGGCCTGCTTTAGCACAGGCAGCAGTAACCCGGCCGAGGACGGCTTGGTAACGTGCTTGAAAGTCCTCATAGGTGACCATCTGTTTACATATCAAGGGTTATGGAGGGGGCTGTCAAATCTTGGCGTACATCCCTGGTTTTAGGGATTAGAGCCTCTAACCTTGATGAGGTTTGCTATTAGCCTTATTAATCATCCCTCATGCACATCGAGAACTTCAAAATCTTCTGTGATCTTGTGGACAACAAGAGCTTCTCGAAGGCGGCCAAACTCAATGGTATTACCCAGTCGGCCGTTAGCCAGCAACTCCGGGCGATGGAAAAACATTTTAACGTCCTGATTGTCGACCGGGGTCAAAAACAATTTCAGTTAACCCGGGAAGGACAGCGACTCCATGAATCGGCTCGCGAAATTCTAGGTCACTACGAACGGGCTGCGGGTGAATTACAGGAAATGCGCAAAGTCGTCAGCGGCACGATTCACGTCTCAACGATTGTTTCGATTGGCTTACATGAACTGCCTCCCTACCAAAAGCGCTTCATGCAAGAATTCCCCCACGTGAATGTGCGCGTGGAGTACCGTCGATCGAACCTCGTCTACGAAGATGTACTTTCGAATGCCGTCGACATTGGCCTCATCGCCTTCCCGCAAAAACTCCGTCAGCTTGAAGTCATTCCGTTCATGGAAGATCAACTGGTGCCTGTCTGTGCGCCGAAACATCCTTTAGCTAAGCTTGGAGACATTGAACTCGCAGATCTGCAGGGCTGTAAATTTATTGGATTCGACCAAGACATTCCGACGCGCAAAGCGCTGGACGCTTTCTTCCGCGAACACCGCATCGAACTCGAGCCAACCATGGAGTTTGATAACATTGAAACGATTAAGCGCGCCGTCGAAGTGGACGCAGGCGTCGCCCTGGTTCCAGAAGACACGATTCGTCAAGAGGTCGAACAAGGGACCTTAATTAAGCTACGGATGAGGGATCGTCGCATTGCGCGGCCCTTGGCGATTATTCATCGCAAAGGTCGGGTACTGTCACCGGCATTGAAGCGCTTCATTGCGCTACTGATTGCGGGTAAAGTCCCTGTGGCCTAATTTAAACCCGATAACGGTTGGCTGCGCGTACGAGGGCGAAGGTGGGCAGTGCTTGCCCAAACATCAGGCCCAAGCCCACGCCAACCAAGGCAAAGTCGGCTGGTTGCCGAAGGCACTGCCAGGCTGCTATCCACCAAACCAATGCTCCTAAAAGGGGCTCAGGGCGACGCCGCATGGTGCCTTGTACGCAGGCATGAATTCCGCCGAGCGAACAAGCTAAAGCTGCAAGCGCTGAGGGCGTTGCGAGTTCGAGAGCAAAAACAGCATGGGCTGATCCTGCTAGCGTGACAAAAATTCCGAAAAGCAACGACGACCCCGTTCGTCGGTTGGTCGGGATGATTTTAAGTTCTGTGCGGTGGGCGCGAAGGTAATGAAAGGTCGCCAAAAGTCCGAGCGCAAGCGAGAGCACCCAAATGTAAATCAACCCGCGAATGGGAATAGACCAGTAGAGAATAGCCGCTTGCAACAAGCAGCACTTAGCCAAAAGCAGCGCCCAAACGCAGACCAAAAGATCAAGGACGCGCGTCTCGCGATGTGCGCGCTCGATTGAAAGGGCCAGCTCGGCGTCGATGGGTGACGGGAGTGTGTATCTTAAATCTGAACGATCACTCATGCTTGCCAGAGTTTTTGTTTATAGATTGAAGCCACTGTCCGCGGATCTACCTCAGCCTCCCAACTTTTATCACCACGCTGGATACGTTCAGCCAAGGTACGCGGCTGACAGTTCAATGCTACAGGATTGCAGTCGGGCACAGCCTCCAAGGAGCCGGCTAATTTCAAGTGATTCAACAATCCCTCTACGCCTGGGTGAAGACGAAGTGAATCGAGCGTAATCACCGCGTCATCAGGGAAAGTATACCCATCTGGAAAACAAACCCGACGGGCAACGGGGTCTTGATAAAGTCGGTTCAGCTGTCGACCGGACATCGGGTAAACCAGCAGACGTACTTGTGCTTTGAAAAGCCTGCCCAATGCCTCCAAGAGCCCGCCTTCTAAAGCCGTGTAATTCTCGGTATTGAGAATTTCGACCAAGTTATTCACCCCTGAGACAAGCGTGACTGCGCCTGCTGTATAGCGGCGGAAGTAACCCGGGAGTCTATAGTAGCCGCGCCACCGAGAAATAAGCATCGGGTGGCCGAGTTCATTGGCTAAACGAGCACGTGCCACAACGTCAGCTTCGGCGGTATGGTCATCACGCAAACTGATCTCGAGCAAGCACACCAAATTCGTACTGGGCGTAGCTTTCTTACCTTGTTCAAGCATATCCAAGTTAACATGGGAAACGGGCCGCAGTGACCCGCGTGCAACCAAGACATCTTTATGGTAAAAGAACTCGCTCGGCACTTCCGGTTCGCCGCTCGGGCCAAAGAGAACGGCGTCCGTTAACCCTAGGCGCACAAGGCGGATAGCTGCTTCGGCAGGATTGAGGTGCGCCAAGGCTGGCCCAGAAAAATCAAGGCGGTCGACTTCGACGCGCGCAGCACCCACGCCCTCGATCAAGGCGTTCAGGAGTGCATCATTATTACCGCGTGCATGAAATGCTGCGTGAATTAAGTTAACGCCGACAATTCCAAGCGCGTCTTGTTGGCGAGCAGCCAAGTGATCCCAAAGGCGCAAGTGCAGGATTATGTCAGAAGGTGCTGCACCAGGCTCATGCTGGAAACGTAGACCCATCCAACAGTGCCCTTGCCCGACCCCATCATGTGGCGTCGTCGCGACAGTGTCCGCGAAAACAAAGAATCGCGAGGTCTTGCCGCGCTCTGGCTCTAGTCGATCAACCAAAAGGTCGTACTCATGGGCAAGCATTTGGGTCAGACGCTCACGCGAGACGTAGCGCTGGGGATGACCGTAAATGGCGTCGCTGATGCGCATATCATATGCCGACATGCTTTTGGCGACCGTACCGGAAGCACCACCTGCTTTAAAAAAATGCCGGACGACCTCTTGGCCGGCCCCAATTTCAGCAAAAGTCCCGTACACCGAGGCATCGAGATTAAGCGCCAGGGCCTTACGCTCAGCGACAACTGATGCTAGGGAGCCTGGATCAAGGGATTCAGTCATAACGGTATCTAAACGTTATAGGGTCATCTGGCAAATGAGTTTGTCCTCCTAGAATAACCACTCAGATTAGGTTCACCCATGAAAGACTTCCTTAAAAGCGTCTTTGCTTCTGCCCTCGGCTTTAGCCTCACCCTGCTAGCCGGTTTTCTTGTGATGATTGTGCTCATCACGGCGATTGCGACGCACGAGCCCAGCGATGGCTCACGCCGCATACACATCGAGCCAGGTACCTTTTTGATCATCGGCAATGGCATGGCCATCAATGACACCCCAGAGCATGGGTCTCTGGGTATCGGCTCTTTACTCTCTGGCGCTAACGACATGCCACAAGTCGACCTCTATCGGGCGCTTGAGGCCCTAGACCTTGCTGCCAAAGACCCGAACATCGCTGGCATTCTCATGGTCGAAGGCCTTGATGCTGGTTTAGCAACAAAGTCCGAACTCCGAAAAGCTCTTCAGGATTTTATCCAGTCTTCCAAGAAACCTGTGATTGCGTGGATGGAAAATCCTACGACGGGCGAATACCATATGATGTCGGCCGCCAAGACACTCATCTTGCATAAATCAGGTGAAGTCCAGTTTGCAGGCATCGCATCGTACTCAACCTATTGGGGAGAAGGCCTCCGCCGCTTAGGCGTCGGCGTACAAGTCACCAAAGTCGGTAAATATAAATCCGCAGTCGAGCCACTCATCGGCGATAAAATGAGTGAGCCTGCACGCCAACAGTCGCAAGAGCTGCTGGATGACATTTGGAATCGCGTGATGGCAGATGTCGCCCGTGCTCGCGGAATCTCCATAGTCCAATTACAAAAGGCAGTTAGCAACCCTGGGATCTTTTCGCCTCAACGCGCGCTTGAATTAAAACTCGTGGACAAGGTCATGCAGCGCGATGAATTGATTGCAGAAGTCATTCGTGCGGGCGCAGCCGATGATACCGAAGGCTCCTTCCGGCAAGTATCACTCACGCGGTACGCAGAAAAAGTAAAACTTCCTAAAGGTAGCGAACAGGTTGCGGTCGTTTATGCCGAAGGAGAAATCGTCGACGGCATGGGCAGCCCAACTTCTGTGGGCGGAGATCGCGTCGCCGCAACGCTCCGTCACTTGCGTAGCGACGAGAAGGTTAAAGCGATTGTGCTGCGCGTGAATAGCCCCGGCGGTTCCGCCTTTGCCTCTGAAATCATTCACCGCGAACTCGACCTTCTTCGCCAGAAGGGCGTGCCCATTATTGTATCGATGGGCGACTTAGCTGCGAGTGGTGGGTATTACATCTCATCGCCCGGGAGCACTGTTATCGCAGACCCTATGACTATCACTGGCTCCATTGGCGTCTTTGGCCTCCACTTCAATTACGGCGAACTTGCTGCTAAACTTTCGCTCGCAACCGATGGTGTCAAAACTGGGACATACGCTGACCTACTCGCAGTCCATCGGCCCGCTACAGTTGAAGAGCTTGCGATTGTCCAAGAGTCCGTAGATCGCGTCTATGAAGAATTCCTGGGTGTCGTTGGCAGTGGCAGAAACATGAAACGCGACGCGGTCCATGAAATCGCCCAAGGTCGCGTCTGGTCGGGCGCACGCGCTCGCAAGATTGGCCTAGTTGATTCCTTCGGCGGCTTACGCGATGCGATTGCGGAAGCCACGAAGCAAGCGAAGCTCAGCAAGCCTGGAATCGTTCAATTCCCTAGCCTACACGAAGACCGTCGTTCATTAGCAGAAATGGTCCTGTCCGATGACAAAGAGAGTCCACTTTTCGCCCGGGTGGCCAAAGACCCTGTGATGCAATTGATTCGAACCCAATGGCACCAAGCGGATGCGATGCGTAATCTAAACGATCGCCGCGGCATCTACCTGTTAGCGCCGCTACGTATTGACGACCGCTAAAGCGCTTTAGCGAGCAGGCGCCTTCACCTGTTGCGCAGAATAAATCTTTTGAGCCATCGGCAGAAGCTTTTGAAGGTCCTGGATGCGTGTTTGGTCTGATGGATGCGTCGAAAGAAACTCAGGCATACGAGCTCCAGGTTCTTTTGAGAAACGCTGCCAAAAAGCAACCGACGTAGCCGGGTTGTAGCCTGCCAGTGCCATATAAACAATGCCGAGCTGATCAGCCTCAGATTCGTGCGAGCGACTAAAAGGCAGGATGACCCCAAGGGTAGCGACTGCACCATAAGCAGCCATGGTCTGGTTGTGTTTCTCCACAGATTGATCCCGCGTAGCTTGATCAACTGCCACAGCTCCGACGGCTGCAGCAATACCCTGAGAGACTCGCTCATTGCCATGTCGGCAAACAACGTGCGCAACTTCGTGACCAAGAATAACCGCGATATCTTCGTCCGTTGGCGTCAATCGGAACATACCAGAGTTAAAACCAATCTTACCACCCGGCATGGCAAATGCATTGGGGCTGTCATCTTTAATAATGGCGATTTCCCAAGCAGCAGGTGGCGGCAAACTTGCGTCACCATAACCCTTGGGTGCCGTCCGCGCAGCAGTGATAACACGTAGCGCGATTGCCTTCACGCGGGCAAGCCCAGCGGGATCATTCGCTCTCGGCATCTGCGCAAATGCTGCCGAGGCCTGCTCTGACAGAGCGGATTCACTGGCTAGGTTTAGCTGACTACGACCCGTTCCAGGAACCGTCCGGCAGGCACACAACAAGGCTAAGACTGATAAAAGGACGACTCTCAAGGCTTTGTTTAAGCGACGGGGTCTTTCTTCGGGGCTGGCTTTTCTGTACCTTCGTCAGCCGCATCGGTGTAATATTTACTATACGATGCGTCGTAAGAGTTCGTGTAGAACGCAGCGAGGCGATTAGCCATCGAGTTAAGCACAGCGCCTACAATCGGGACGCCGGCTTCGCGCAATCGAGCGATGCAAGACATCGCATTGCGTTTCTTCACGAGATTAAAGCGGACTACGTAAATCACTCCGTCGACCTTTGGCACAAGGTGTAAGGCATCGGACACAGCTCCAAGAGGCGGCGAGTCGATGAAGATACGGTCGTAACGCGTACGGAGTTCACGAAGAAGTTCGTCGAACCGTGGACTATTGATGACTTGTGTCGGGTTCTTACAAATACCGCCGACGGGTAGAATATCTAAGTTGGGTTCGAAATCCTTCAAGATAGCTTCATCCAGTGTGATTTCATTATTAAAGTACTTACTGATACCATTCTCAGTCTCAATGCCCATCGAGGGAGCGACATTGGGAAGGCGTAAGTCGGCGTCCACCACGAGCACGCGTTCACCGTGCTGAGCAAAGGTTAGCGCGATGTTGGTGGTCACAAAGGTCTTACCTTCACCTGGGCGCGTGGAAGTTGTGAGTATTACTTTCGCATTCGCGGCAGATGGATTAATTTTCATCACCGAGTGAATCGCTCGGAGAGATTCAATCGCCATTTTATCCTTGGTCTGGCGTGCTAAGAGTGCCCGGTCTGGGCCATAGGTATCGGTCGTGCGTGGAACGGTTCCGATAAGCGGCAAACCAAGACCGCCTTCAATATCTACAGCCGACTTCACTCGGTCATCGAAGACCCCCAGCAAAACAACAAGTCCGATACCAGCGGCTAATCCAAGCCCGATACCCACAAAAACATTGAGGTAGTAGTTTTTGTTAATTGGGCGGTCGGAGACCACTGGGGTATCAAGAATGCGGACAGAGGTAGATGTCCCGGTCGTTGATGTGCGCAGCTTGGCGTCTTCGTAGCTTAACTTTAAGCGATTCAAGAAGTCTTCGCCTAGACGTATTTCTTTTTCAATACGCTCGAGCTCAATATTCGCACCTTGCAAACGTGCAATCTCGGCTTCCTTGCCTGACAAGGAGCGCTCGGCGGCGATCAATCTCTGTTGCGAGCTGCTGCGCAGGCCAGCCAGGCGGTTGACAGACATTTCAATGGCCGACTTAAGTTCGCGCTTTGTGACGTCGAGTTGTTCGCGACTTAAACGAAGCGTGGGGTGACTTTCGGTGTATTTCTTCTCGAGGGTCTCGATGGTAACCTGCAGCTCGCTAACCCGGTTATAGAGGGCGGACACGCGGTCGTCTGACTTCACCATCGGTATTAAGACAAGGTCTTTACCCTCTTTTTTAAACTGCTCAATCTGGTCCCAAATGATTGCGAGCTCGTCAATCTGACGGCGCAGCTCCTCGCGATCTTTAACCAGTGCGCCACGCTCAGACCCTAAAGTATTGGTGTCTTTCACAATCGCGAGCATGCGCTCACGACCCACTAATTCATTCTTATCGAGGTAAAGTCGGTTAAGCCGCTCTTCCAAGGACTCGATTTCTACGCGCGCTTTTTCGACAAGGGGATTGGTAACCGTTAGACGCTCATCTTCACTGTTCTTCTGAATAGACTCGCAGAAAAGTCGGCACACTTGCCGAGAAAGGTCGCGGTCGGGATGGGTGAATTCGACATTCACGATCATGGTCATTCTTTGCGCTGCGATACCACGTTGCCGTCCGAACACCTCTTGTGAAGTAAGTGGTCCTGAAAAAATGTTTCCGGCTTGGTAGGGCTCGAGCACTGCCTTGCGCTCACTTGTCGTCAATCGTCTTTCAACAGCCTCAATAATGCCTGAGCTCTTCATCACTTCGATGGCCGTATTAAAGTCATCGGCGGACATAATTGCGTAAAGCTCCTCACCCGCACCACGTCCCGTAATATTGGGAGCGTATTTATAAACCTTTAGCCGACCCGATGCACGGTACTCCGGGGTCGCATTGACAGTGTAGATTAACGCCGCCGTTACAAAAACTAACACCGTGAGCACGAGGTACCACATACGCTCACGGAGCATGAGCATGTAATTTGCCAGCGGGTTAACGCCCGCTGCCTGGCCGTAGCCCGGGGCAGGCGCGGAACCGTAGCCGCCGTAACGCGACTCTCCATAACTACCGTAGCCACCGTAGCCACCGTAGCCGCCAGAGTAACTTGTATTACCGTCGTTGCGCTGCCTTAGAATGTACGAAGATGGCATGGTAAATAGGGTTTAGATACGGCTTTCGCGCACAAAGACCTGATCGTCATCTTCGAGCAGAACGTCGGGGTCTTTACCTTCTTCGATGCGGCTTACATTGATTTCAAAGGTTCGCACGCTGCCGTCGGGTTGTTTGCGACGGATGATGACGCCCGAACGATTACCGCTACGAAGAATGCCGCCCGCTGTCGCCAGTGCTTTCTTTAAAGTAATTTCTTCTTCGGGGGGAATGGGCACAGGACCGGTCTTGCCAACCGAGCCATCAATATAAATCCGTCGTTCGGCATAACCACGAATTTCTACGGAAACTTGCGGGGTCTTAAAATATATACCGAAGCGTTTAGCAAGTTCGGCTTGAGCCTCTGTCATGGTTAGTCCGGCAATCTTCACCAAACTATCATCTTTCAAAAACGGGACGTCGATCGTCCCGTCTGTGTTAATACGGCGTTCCACAAAAGTGTCGGCTTCATTGATAACCCCAATTCGAACGAAGTCGCGTGCCCGTAAGTGATACGATTCACGTACAGGACCTGCAGCTGGATCGGCAGCTTCTTTCTCCTCGGAAGGCATGAGCGACTCTGAGGTGCGCCGGGCAGTCGAACAGCCGACAAAAACCATGGCCAAAACAGAGAATGATAAGGCTCTGACAAAGCGCATACGCATGACATAGAGGATGGACAATCTAGCCCAAGGGTCAACAGACAGATGCTTACCAGCGCAAGTTGGCCTCAATCGACAGCTGATTAACACTGTAGATACTCGGCTCTAATGAGCGGGTAAGGGAGTAGCCTGCGGTATAGGTCCAATGGGTATTCGGGGAGTACGTCGCATTCAGTCCGAAGGTCGCCGTACGCACATTTAAGACAGGCTCAACCATCGTATCGCTGTAACCCGTGGTAAGCGCAGCCCTGAAAGACTCGTCATAGATATAATTAAGTCCGTATTGGGTGGAACGAGTGGTACTGCGCTTTCCAGAGGCAGCGATACTCGCATCGTCCGTAAGGGTCAGTGAGTGACTCGTTTTGTCAGTTATTGTATGACTGATTGAAACGGAGTAGGACGGATTCGTCGCTGCCCCCGCACCGCCATCATAATGTGAACTCAGCGAACCTGCCTTGATTGTGAGGTTAATTTTACCCGAAGGCGTCGGCTGACCGGTCAATGTAACGCCATAAAAGTCTTTGGTGAATCCCGTGTAGGTGAGAGGCGCCGTCGAAAGCGTGGCGGCTTTTATGTCGGTACGGCCATGCTCCCAGGCGAGGCCAATATTTAAGCGTTCACGAATTTGAAAATTAAGATTAAGCGGGAAAGTCCAACTCGTGTTTTCGGTTAAACCTTGGGTATTGTAAGTCGGGGTCGTTGCCGGAGGCACAATCGGCTTTGCGAATGGATCGTAACGGTTGCTGCTACGGGTAGCACCGAGGGTTGCATTAAGCTTCTCGGTGAATCGATAACCAATTGTGGCTGAATGCGAATACGTTGCTTGGCGCGAAAGTGTACCTTCAGCACCTTGACCGGTAAGGGCGGCTTCTTGAACGCCGTTGGTTGCAGTTTCGACATAACCAGCGGAACCAGAAACCGTCAGCGGCCCACCTGTATCAAAAGAGAAATTCACCGAAGCGTTGTCGCGCTGATCGTCTAAACCGCGTTGTGCGCTATCGAGAAAGTTTACGTAATCACGACGCAGCGAGACAGAGGCTGAGAAATTCGCCTCTTTGGCGAAATCGATGTCAAAGCCTGGTCCGAGTGACCAATAAAGACCACCCGGAGGCAAACCAGCGGCAGATCCTAAGAAGATATTACTGTCGTAGGTCGCCTTACCTTTAAGCGTGAAATAGACGTCAAGGTTGTCGCCGACCTGAAGTAATGGGGAGTCGGGAACCCAGCCTGCGTGCACGGTGCTGGCGGCAACAAGTAGGGATATCGGAAGGGAGTGAGTCATCCGGGGGGGGTATCCGTATTTAAAGGCGGAAAACCCTTTGAACAAACTAAAATTAGCACCAAAAAAGAGACTGCCCCACCCTTCAAAGGGCCGGGGCAGTCTTTGTCGCTTTTTAAGCTTAAACAGTCGGTACGACGCGGATTCGGCGGTACAGAGGGAGTCCGGTACCTGCAGGGACTAAGTGCCCCATAATCACGTTCTCCTTGAAGCCTGTGAGATGGTCGCGCTTAGCCATAGTTGCCGCATCGGTAAGGACGCGTGTCGTCTCCTGGAAGGAAGCTGCGGAGATGAACGACTCTGTTTCCAGCGATGCCTTGGTAATACCCAAGAGAATCGGCTCAGACTCAGCAATCATACCACCGTTACTTTGGATTTTACGGCACTCTTCGATGAGAACAGTCCGGTCAACGTGCTCGCCCCATAGGTACTGGGAGTCACCGGGATCGGTGATGCGAATCTTACGAAGCATGCGGGCAACGATAATCTCGATGTGCTTGTCGTTAATGATAACGCCCTGTGTGCGGTACACCTTTTGAATTTCAGTGATGAGGTAATCTTGTACGCGCGACTGCCCGAGAATATCGAGAATGTCGTGCGGATCGATGGCTCCATCCGTCAACGGCTGGCCTTGTTTCACCTTCTCACCTGCAGCGACGGTAATGTGCTTACCGTGAGGGATAAGGTGCTCTTCTTCGCGGCCGACAGCGTCGACCACCACGAGCTTCTTCTTGCCACGAACGGAGGGCTCGAAGCGGACGGTACCATCAATCTTGGCAATCTCGGCTGCGTCCTTAGGTGGACGTGCTTCAAAGAGCTCAGAGATACGTGGCAGGCCGGCTGTAATGTCCTGTGTCTTCGCAGCTTGACGAGGAATCTTAGCGAGGGATGAACCACCGACCACGTCGTCACCATCGCCGACTTCCACGCGGGCACCCGCAGGAATAGCAAAGGTTGCGAGCGGTTTGCCACGAGCGTCGACGATCTGAATCTGTGGATTCTGTTCGTCGGAGTGCTCGATGACGTACTTGAAGACGGAACCAGAGTTGTCGCGCTCTTCGGTGTAGGTCACACCTGGGATCATATCCGCAAGGCGGATCTTACCAGGGGCATTCGCGAGAATAGGCGTGAAGTTTGGATCCCAGCGGCAAAGTAAATCGCCCTTGGAAACCTTCTTACCGTCTTTAGCGCCGATAGCAGCACCTGCGACAATACGGTATTCTTCGAGAACTTCGTCGTTTTCACCCAGCAAGCGAAGGGAGCCGTTGCCGTTCATGGCGACGGAGAATCCGTCGTCGAGTTCGACGCAGTTTAAATCAACGTGCTGAACGCGACCGTTAGCCTTAGCGCGAACTTCAGGAGTCTTCAGCTGAGCGACGCCACCAATGTGGAAGGTTCGCATGGTCAACTGTGTACCTGGTTCACCGATCGACTGAGCCGCAATAATGCCGACGGCTGTACCGCGCTCAACCAGACGACCCGTCGAAGGGTCGAGGCCGTAAGCACGGGGAGGGATAGCGTTGACGCGCATGTGGGTCAGCGGCGAGAGCACCTTAACGCGCTCAATGCCTGCCTTCTCAACACGAACGACCGCAGCCTCGTCAATCAATTCACCTGCCTTGATGAGTACTTCAGAAGGATTGAGAGGGTTGACTACGGCATCCGCTGCACAACGGCCGAGGATACGTTCGGCCAACGGCAACAACACTTCGTCGCCGTCGTAAATATTGGCTTTCCAGATGCCATTCGGAAGATGGACATGGACGCGATCCACGCCAGCATCTCGCAACTTAGCGATCAGCTCTTCGGTGAGGACATCGTCTTCCTTCGCCAAGGTCTTGGGTGAGCCGCCCGTAGGATTTGCAACGACAAGAGCAATGTGGCGACCAATGGAAGCATCACCAAGGGTGATGACTTCGCTCACAGGAGGTCCAACGCTGTCATCGGTGACGATAACATCCATAGCCACGTCGCAAAGCTTACGCGTCATGTAACCCGCGTCAGCCGTCTTCAGGGCAGTGTCGGAAAGACCCTTACGTGCACCGTGCGTCGAGATGAAGTACTCGAGAACCGAAAGACCGTCACGGAAGGACGAGAGAATCGGGCGTTCGATAATTTCACCGGAGGGCTTAGCCATCAAACCGCGGGCTCCGCAAAGCTGTTTAACCTGGGCTTTGTTACCGCGAGCACCGGAGTCCATCATGGCAAAGACGGGATTGATAATCCAGCGATGCGCGTGACGAGGGTCGCCCTTCTTAACGCCGGCCATACGGGATGACCCAGAGAGTGTGGTATACACGGACTGAGCAATCTGGTCTGTCGCAGCATTCCAAATTTCAACGACTTTATTACGACGTTCTTCTTCGGTGATGGAGCCGTCCGCGATATCGCGGTGGCACTTGGCAACACGGTCGGAAGCTTCGCGCACAACCTTCTCCTTTTCCTTCGGGAAGATCATGTCATTCACGCCGATGGAGATACCCGCACGCGTAGCGATACGGAAACCTGTCTCCTTGAGTGCATCAAGGACAGGGACTGAACCCTCGCGACCGACTGCCTTGTAGGTAGCCAAGATAAGGTCGCCGAGCTGCGATTTCTTGACCGTGAAATTCACGAAGCCGAGTTCGCGTGGCCAAATCGTACCGAAGATAATACGCCCGACGGTTGTTGTAATAATGCGGGCGTTACGATCTCCGTAAACGGTGTCGCGACCAAAGTCTGGATTGCGGAAGCGAACCCAATCATGGAAGTGAACTGCGCCTTCGGCTTCGGCGAAGACAGCATCATCAACCGTATTAAAGGTTGGTAAGTGCGTGTCTTTTTCAGACTTATCGACGGGCTCGTAGGTAAGGTAGTAAGCACCCAGCACGATGTCCTGCGACGGCGTGAGGATCGGCTTACCGCTCGATGGCGAGAAGATGTTGTTCGTCGACATCATCAGGAGCTTACACTCCATGATAGCTTCGAGTGACAGCGGTACGTGCACGGCCATTTGGTCACCGTCGAAGTCCGCATTGTAAGCGGTACAAACGAGCGGGTGCAGACGGATAGCGTCACCTTCAATCAAGACAGGCTCGAAGGCTTGAATGGATAGACGGTGAAGTGTCGGCGCACGATTCAAGAAGACAGGGTGACCTTTGGTAACTTCTTCCAAGAGATCCCACACCTCAGGACGGCGCTCGAGAATATACTTCTTTGCGCTACGAACGGTGTGAACCAAACCGAGTTCCTTCAGGCGCTTAATGATAAACGGCTCGAAGAGAGTCAGGGCCATCTTCTTAGGAAGTCCGCACTGGTTGAGCTTAAGCTCAGGACCGATGACGATGACGGAACGACCGGAGTAGTCCACGCGCTTACCAAGCAAGTTCTGACGGAAGCGTCCGTGCTTACCCTTGAGCATGTCGCTGATAGACTTCAGCTGACGGTCGCGATCTTTGACAGGTTTACCGTGGCGACCGTTATCCAAGAGAGCATCGACCGCTTCCTGGAGCATGCGCATTTCATTATGGATGATGACGTCAGGCGTCTTCATCTGAATGAGTGCACGCAGACGGTTATTGCGGTTAATAACGCGACGGTAGAGATCGTTTAAGTCGGACGTTGCAAAACGGCCGCCTTCGAGAGGCACCAGCGGACGAAGGTCAGGAGGAATAACGGGCAGCACAGTGAGCACCATGTGCTCAGGACGCTTTCCGGATTCCAAGAAGCCTTGGACAACCTTCATGCGGCGGGCGACCTTCTTCTTGATTTGCTTCGAACGTGTATTCTGCAGCTGGTCGCGAAGTTCTTCGACGGTGCTCGCGAGATTCATTTCTTGCAGCAACAACGAAAGTGCTTCGGCACCCATGCGAGCCTTGAAAGCGTCAGGACCATACTTGGAGACGGCATCGCGGTACTCTTCTTCGGTGAGGAGAGCTTTGCGATCGAGGCCGGTTTGGCCTGGGTCAACCACGAGATACTTTTGGTAATAAATAACCTGCTCCAGATTACGCGTCGTCATGTCGAGCATGAGCGATAAGCGGCTAGGCATGCTCTTTAAGAACCAGATATGCGAAACAGGGATAGCGAGGCGGATGTAACCCATACGCTCGCGACGAACGCGGGAAACGGTGACTTCGACGCCGCACTTATCGCAGGTAACGTCCTTATACTTTACCTTCTTATACTTGCCGCAATAGCACTCATAATCGCGCACAGGTCCGAAGATGCGCTGGCAGAAGAGTCCATTCGGCTCGGGCTTGAAGGAACGGTAGTTAATCGTCTCAGGGCTCTTAACTTCCTTAAGTCCTTTGGCCTTACGATTGCCCCACTCGTCTGTCTCGTCGAGGAGTTGGTCGCCGGTCCAGGCAACAATCTCCTCAGGCGATGCAATCGAGATGGATACGTAGTCGAAGGTTTGCTCCCTCGTCTCGTTGGCGGTGAACTCGGTCGTGTTCTCGGGCTGGATCATTTTATGAAGGGTTGGGTGGGTTATCAGTTGCGCTCGGCAGGAAGGGATGTCCCTAGGCGAACGTCGAGACAGAGCGCCTGCATTTCCTTCATCAAGACGTTGAAGGACTGAGGTGTTCCGCTGACGAGGGTGTTGTCACCCTTGACGAGTTGTTCGTAAATCTTGGTACGTCCTGCGACGTCGTCCGACTTAACGGTAAGGAGTTCCTGGAGCGTGTAAGCAGCACCATACGCTTCGAGGGCCCAGACTTCCATTTCACCGAAGCGCTGTCCGCCGTACTGAGCCTTACCACCAAGCGGTTGCTGGGTGATGAGACTGTAAGGTCCGGTTGCACGAGCGTGAATCTTGTCTGCGACAAGGTGGTTCAGCTTCATCATATAGATGTGCCCTACCACGACGTCTTGGTCGAAGGCTTCGCCGTTGTGACCGTTAAAGAGCATGGCTTTGCCCGTTTCAGGCAGACCAGCTTCCTTTAAGTACTCACGGATCGAAGCTTCAGGGATACCGTCGAAGATCGGGGTCGCAACTTTCAGGCCGAGCTTGGAACAAGCCCAACCTAAGTGAGTCTCGAGAACCTGACCGACGTTCATACGTGAAGGAACGCCCAGAGGGTTAAGGCAGATGTCTACCGGTGTGCCATCAGGGAGATAAGGCATGTCTTCGACGGGCACAATGCGCGCGACGACACCCTTATTACCGTGACGACCGGCCATCTTGTCGCCGACTTGGATCTTACGCTTGGTAGCGACGTAAACTTTGACGTTTTTAATCGCCCCACCCTCGTCGATACCTTGCTCAATGGCTTCAACCTTGCGCTTACGCTCAGCCTCAAGCTCATCGAAGCGACGGTGATAACCATCGAGGATGTTGCGGATCTTTTGCTTCACCGGCGAATCATTCATCTCGATCGTACGTGAAACGGACGCGAGGCGACGCAGGAGCGTCTTGGTGATTTTGCGGTTTGCAGGGATAATTTCTTCTCCGGTGTCCGAGTTACGGACATCGAGAGGGATTTTCTCACCGAGGAGGAAGTTCGAGAGCGTGTCTGTCATTTCCTCGCGGAGCTTAGACTCCAGCGTGCGATGCTCTTCGTTAACTTTCTTCAACGAGCGACGCTGTTCGGCAGCATCAAGCTTACCGCCGTCTTCGTCCGTACGTGATGAGACTTTAACATCCATCACGATACCAGAAATGCCGGAAGGGACGACCAAGGACGTGTCTTTAACGTCGCGGGCTTTTTCACCGAAGATGGCACGGAGAAGCTTCTCTTCAGGAGCAAGGTCACCTTCGCTCTTCGGGGTGATCTTGCCGACGAGAATGTCGCCAGGGGCAACTTCTGCACCAATACGAACCACGCCGTCGCGGTTAAGATTACGCAGAGCAGTTTCCGAGAGATTCGGAATGTCTCGGGTAATTTGTTCAGGCCCAAGCTTGGTATCACGCGCGGTCACTTCAAATTCCTCGATGTGAACCGAGGTGAAGGTGTCCTGCTTGATCATGCGCTCGGAGAGAAGGATAGCGTCTTCGAAGTTATAACCATTCCAAGGCATGAAGGCGACGAGCACGTTACGGCCGAGCGCGAGCTCGCCCTTATCAGTCGCAGCACCGTCAGCAATAATGTCACCAACCTTGATTTTTTGACCGCGCTCGACAATCGGGCGCTGGTTGAAGCAGGTGGACGAGTTGGTCTTGAGGAACTTGCGGAGGTCATAAACCCAAACGCCTTTAGCGGCATCGGTCTTGAACTTCCGATTCTCAATTTGGTTAGCGGCAACTTCGCCGTCCTTGGTAATGATAATGCGACGGGCATCAACAGCTGCGACAATGCCGGCGCCTTCAGCGACGACCACTGTCTTTGAGTCAATAGCCACGCGGCGCTCGAGACCGGTACCCACATAAGGGGACTCGGTGACAATCAAGGGCACGCCTTGGCGTTGCATGTTAGAACCCATGAGCGCGCGATTGGCGTCGTCGTGCTCTAGGAAAGGAATGAGGCCAGCGGCCACGGACACGACTTGCAGAGGCGAGACGTCCATGTAGTCGACGTCTTCAGGATCAAGCTCCTGAATATCGTCGCCGACACGGCACGTTACGGGGCCACGAAGACGACCGTCTTTTTCGACGACCGAGTTAGCCTGGGCGACCTTGAAGCGTTCTTCTTGGTCAGCAGTCATGAATTCAACGCGGTCACTGACTTTACCACGGAGCACCTTGCGGTAAGGCGCTTCGATGAAGCCGTAAGGATTAATACGGGCGTAAGTCGACAGGGAGTTAATCAGACCGATGTTCGGTCCTTCCGGCGTTTCAATTGGGCAAATACGGCCGTAGTGCGAAGGGTGAACGTCGCGGACTTCGAAACCTGCACGATCGCGGTTGAGACCACCTGGCCCGAGGGCAGAGAGACGACGCTTGTGCGTCAACTCGGCCAACGGATTGATTTGGTCCATCAACTGGCTGAGCTGGCTACGGGCAAAGAACTCACGAATCGCATTCGCGAAAGGCTTTGGGTTAACGAGCTTCTGCGGGGTCAAGGAGTCAACCGATTGGTCGTACTCATTGATACGAGCCTTAACGGTCTTAACGACATTCTTGAGGCCAGCACGGCACTGATTAGCCAAGAGTTCGCCGACATTACGAACGCGGCGGCTGCCTAAGTGGTCAATGTCATCGACGTGCAATTTGCCGCGGCGTAATTGGAAGAGAAGTTTCGTCGCAGCGACAATGTCATCCTTGTCGATAGTGCGTGAGCGCAATTCGGCTTCGGCTTCTTCCTGTTTATTACGGAAAGCTGCTTTAGTCCCTGCGGGCTCTTGGCGATGGCCGAGCTTTTGATTCAACTTGTAACGACCAACGCGACCGAGGTCGTAACGAAGGGGATCTTGGAACAAGCGATACATGTGCGCTTTCGCACTCTTGGTATTCACAGGCTCACCAGGACGAAGCTTGCGGAAGATTTCCTTCACAGCGTCTTCTTCGTTCTTAATGCCGTTACCTTCAGTGTCTTTACGCAGTGCGAGAATGATCGCGCCGCCATCAGGCTCTGTATCGTAAACTGTGAATTTAGCTTTCGCGCCTGCCGAAGCAACCAGTGCACGGAGGGTGGCGATGTCTAACTTGTCGTACTGCTTGGCAATAGGCTTGCCGAGGGCGACGTTGACTTGGTCTTCTGCGAAGACGAGACGGGCTTGTTCTTCAGGGCTGAGTTCGAGGGCTTGTTTAGCCGTCAGTTCGCGTGTGCCGTAGAAGAGTGAAAGGATGTCGCGGTCTTGGTTGTAACCAAAAGCACGGAGCAAGGTTGTAAGCAGGAACTTACGACGGCGACGGCGACGGTCGAGGTATACCCAAAGCAAATCGTTTTGGTCGAACTGTACTTCGATCCAGGTACCACGGTCAGGAATAACCCGGAATGCGTGGAGGAGCTTACCGCTCGTGTGGGGGGCTTCTTCAAAACAGATACCTGGCGAACGGTGTAACTGAGAAACAACCACACGCTCAGCGCCATTGATGATGAATGAGCCACGGTCGGTGATCATGGGCAAGTCGCCCATCAGGATCTCTTCGTCCTTAAATGAACCTTTTTCAACCAGACGGAGCTTCAGTAGCAGGGAGACCGAGAAGGTGGTGCCTTCGCGAATACACTCTAACTCATGAGCCTTGTTGGCGGTGAGGGTGTAGTCGAGGTACTCGAGGCGGAAGTTGCCGTTGTTGCTTTCAACAGGGAACACTTCCTTGAAAACGGATTCGAGACCAACGTTGTCGCGATTGGCCGTTGGCGTCTCCATCTGGAGAAACTCCTGGTAGGAGAGAATCTGATTCTCAATGAGGTTCGGCGGAGGGATAACCTCGCGGAGCTTACCGAAATTCTTGCGTTCGTAGGGCATGGCGTAAAAGGCAGGAGAAGTTTTTAAGTTAGGAGAAAGTTGTTGCCTCGATAGCGGACGAGGCGGCCGTTGGAAAAATGTGGGGGCGGTTAGGAGGTGACTCCTGCCGCTCCCCACTGAAGGAGCGTTTGAAAACGCGGGTGAAGGTTACTTGATCTCGACGACGGCACCGGCGGCCTTGAGTTTTGTCTCGAGGTCCTTGGCTTCGTCTTTGGAGACGCCTTCCTTGACAGGCTTGGGAGCGCTCTCGACGAGGTCCTTAGCTTCCTTGAGGCCCAGGCCAGTGATGGCACGGACTTCTTTAATGACGTTGATGGCGTTAGGGCCCTTCTCCTTAAGAATGACGTCAAACGTCGTCTTCTCTTCGGCAGGTGCAGCACCCGCATCGCCCGCACCTGCGGCGGCAACGGCAACCGGAGCGGCAGCGCTAACGCCCCACTTGGTTTCGAGGTCTTTAACGAGGGCAGCGATGTCCATGACGGACTGAGCGCTGAGCCATTCGATAACTTGGTCTTTGGTGATATTGCTCATGGTGGTAGTATCCTTGAACGGTTCGCGTCCCATAGTGGTAGGACATTTGAGGGCGTTGGCCCCGAACCAGGGTTCTTTGGTGTTGTGTGTTGGTTTTGGTTTTATCCCTACCTCGCTCAAGCCACATGGCTTAAGTCTGGCAGGAGAAAGTTAAGCAGCGGGAGCCGAGGTTTTTTCGGCGGCTTCGTTCTTGGCGACAAGTAGGCGCGCAAACTGGGATGCGGGCGTTTGCAGCAAGGAGAGAAGCTGTGCACGAATGACTTCGAGCGAAGGCAGTTTCGAAAGCACTTCGACTTCCTTGGCGGTAAGGATTTTGTCATCCAATACGCCGATTTTAATTTCGAGCTTGGCCGAATCCTTGAAGAATTTGACTAAGATTTTGGCGACGCCGGCAGGATTCTTGCCGCCAGTAACGACTGCAGTATGGCCTACCAGGGCCGAGCCAAGATCAGGCAGCTTTGCCTGCTTCACCGCAATATTCAGGATACTATTCTTAACCACGTGATACTCTGCACCGAGAGGGCGGAGTTGATCGCGGATGGCAGTAGCGTTGACGACAGTTACGCCTGTGAAGTTTGTCACCAATAGGTAATTGGACTTCGCAAGGTGAGCGGCGACTTCGTCGACGAGGAATTGTTTTTCTGCGCGCATGTGTGTAGGTGCGTTTAGGTTAGGTTAGGATGACCTTAGGCGGTAGGCGCAGCGGCAGCTGCAGCACGGAGGTCAAGACGGATACCCGGGCTCATGGTTGAGCTCAGGGTTACAGATTTAATAAAACGCGTGCCCACGAAGCCTGTTGGCTGCGACTTGATTAAAGCACTGAGAGCGGCGTCGATGTTTTGAGCGAGCTGTTGCGCGCCAAACGACTTCTTGCCGACGACAATCACGACGTTGGCAGTCTTATCCATCTTGAACTCAACGCGACCAGCTTTGACTTCCTTGATGGTGCGAGGCACGTCGTCCGTCACGGTGCCAGACTTAGGATTAGGCATGAGACCACGAGGACCGAGCACGCGAGCCACCTTACGGACATCCTTCATCGCAGGGGTGGTGGAGATCGCGACGTCGAAGTCCATCCAGCCGCCGTTCACTTTGTCGATTAAATCATTGAGGCCAGCAAAGTCAGCACCCGCATCGAGCGCTTCTTTGGCATTATCTGTGAAGACAATGACTTTAATTTTTTTGCCGGAACCATTTGGAAGCGAAACGGTGCCACGCACCATTTGATCCGATTGTTTCGGGTCAACGCCGAGGCAGGCAGAAACCTCAACGGTTTCGTCAAACTTTGCGGCGGGCATTTTTTTGATAATCTCTGCCGCTTGATTGACGGCGAAGATTTGCGTTAGGTCGGCAACTTTGGCGGCTGCCTGGTAGCGCTTGCTAGGATTTTTGTTCATGGCGACTTTTGGTCTCCTGCGGGTAGCAGTATTAGGGTTTGGGTTTAGGTGGAAAGGGTTGGGCTTAGCCGACAATCTCAATGCCCATCGAGCGAGCGGTACCTTCAATCATGCGAGCCGCATGCTCAGGGTTCGCTGCGTTGAGGTCTTTCTTTTTGAGCTCAACGATTTCGAGAACTTGCTTGCGCGTAACTTTACCGACTTTGTCGCGGTTAGGAACAGCAGCACCCGACTCAATTTTAGCAGCCTTCTTCAGGAGAACGGATGCGGGCGGGGATTTGAGAACGAAGGTGAAGGACTTGTCTTGATAGACTGAGATAATGACCGGAAGGATGAGTCCTGCCTGGTCTTTGGTCTTGGCGTTAAATTCCTTACAGAACGCCATGATGTTAACGCCCTTTGCGCCGAGCGCAGGGCCAACGGGAGGGGCAGGATTAGCGGCGCCTGCGGGGAGCTGGAGCCTGATTTCGCCGATAACTTTCTTAGCCATGGTATAGGAGTATTGGGAGTTAAAGATTAGTTGCGATCGTCGCGCTCAACTTGCCAGAACTCGAGTTCGACAGGTGTTGGACGACCAAAGATGTCGACGGAGACTTGCAGCTTGCCGTGATTCACATCGGAGCTGTCGACGACACCGGAAAGATTCATCATCGGGCCGTCGGTAATCTTGACGCGCTCGCCGATAGCAAAGGTGATCTTGGGGAGAACTTTGTTTTCGTTTTCGACAATCTGATCGAGGATCGAACGGATTTCAGCGTCCTTGAGTGGCACAGGACGGTCACCACCAATTAAGCCCATCACGCCGTCAAGCTGACGGAGGAAAGACCAAACATACTCGTCGAGGTCCCCATCCACGTTGCCGAGACGTGCGCGGATAAAGAGGTAGCTGGGGTAAAGCTTTAGCTTCGTCTGCTTTTCCTTACGGTTGCGCGTCTCTTTGACGGTGCGCTCAGGCATGAGAACCTGTTCGATGGCTTCGCGAATGCTGTCGTCCTGTTGCATCGAGCGCTCGATGTTGCGCTTAACCTTTGCCTCGTTGTTCGAGAAGGTTTGCAGCGTGTACCAGAGAAGCTGATTGGAAACAGGTGGGCGGTTAGATTCGGACATGGGTGTACTCAGCGCGCGATTTGGGTAGCGACCTGCACGAGGTTGCTAAGGGAGAGATCACAAAGCACGACGACGGTTGCGAGCAACGCGACGGCGAACACCACAATCAATGTAGACTGTGCTAACTCCTTGCCAGTCGGCCATGACGCCTTTGCGAAAACCTCGGTGAGGGTTTCGTTCCAGAAAGCGCGAAGGCGTCCAAGGAGGCGAGTCATGTGAGAGGTGGAGAAGAAAGTGTGAGGGGGAGGTGGCAGGACGGGAGGGAGTCGAACCCACAACCAACGGTTTTGGAGACCGCTACTCTGCCAATTGAGCTACCGTCCTAAGGTGTGGTTGAGAAAGTGAGGATGCCGGGGGGCCCTTACGGACCCCACGGCATCGCCAACGTTAAGGGTTGGACGAGGATTATTTGATGATCTCGAGAATCTGTCCTGCGCCGATAGTCTTGCCGCCTTCGCGGAGAGCAAAGCGTTGGCCTTTTTCCATCGCAATGGTTTTGCCAAGCTCGATCGTGATCGTGACGTTGTCGCCTGGCATCACCATTTCAGTGCCTGCAGGGAGAACGACGGTACCGGTAACGTCGCAAGTTCCGAAGAAGAACTGAGGACGGTAGTTGTTCGCAAACGAAGTGTGGCGACCACCTTCTTCAGCCTTCAGCACGTAAATTTGTGCCTTAGCTTGGGAGTGTGGCTTGATGGTGCCTGGCTTAGCGAGCACTTGACCGCGCTCAACTTGGCTCTTTTCGATACCACGAACGAGCAGGCCGACATTGTCGCCAGCTTGTCCTTGGTCGAGTTCCTTGCGGAACATTTCAACGCCAGTGACGGTAGTCTTTTGGGTGTCACGAAGGCCAACGAGTTCAACTTCTTCGCCAACCTTGATAACGCCACGCTCGATACGGCCGGTACAAACTGTACCACGACCTGTGATGGAGAAGACGTCCTCGATTGACATCATGAATGGCTTATCGACTTCGCGCTTAGGCTCAGGAATTTCTGAGTCGAGTGCGTCGAGGAGATTTTGGATTGCTTGCTCGCCTTCAGGAGTACCTTCGAGAGCAGCGGTAGCCGAACCACGGACGATCTTAACATTGTCGCCGTCGTATTGGTACTTGTTGAGCAGGTCGCGAACTTCCATTTCAACGAGGTCGATCAAGTCTGGCTCAGAGAGGTCGACTTTGTTCAACCACACAACGATCTTGGGCACGCCGACTTGGCGGGCGAGAAGGATGTGCTCGCGTGTCTGCGGCATAACGCCGTCGGCAGCGGAGACCACGAGGATAGCGCCGTCCATCTGGGCAGCACCGGTGATCATGTTCTTAACGAAGTCAGCGTGGCCTGGGCAATCGACGTGAGCGTAGTGGCGATTGTTGGACTCGTACTCAACGTGCGAAGCAGCGATGGTAACGGTCTTGGTCGCGTCACGAACGGTACCACCCTTGGTGATTTCCGCGTACGAGCGATTTTGCGCGAGACCCTTGCGAGCCTGCACAGCGACGATGGCCGCAGTGGTAGTAGATTTACCATGGTCAATGTGACCGATGGTTCCCACGTTTACGTGGGGCTTAGTGCGGTTGAACTTTTCTTTAGCCATTGTCTTGTGTGTTTGGAGTTTGTGGTGGTGGGAAAGTGGAGAGGAGATTGGTGGAGCCCCCGAGCGGATTTGAACCGCCGACCTCGTCCTTACCAAGGACGCGCTCTACCAACTGAGCTACAGGGGCGTTCCGATGCCGCAGGAAGGTGCGTAAAGGAAGGGTTTAGATGAACTCCGCAAGGGTCACCGTCAAGCGCTTTTTTGACCGACCTTTAACACGCTGAAATAGGGGGTAAACTAGGGGCCTACCACGACCCGGTACGACCCCGGCTTTAACCAAGTAACCCAGGGGAGCTTTGCCGCCCATTCGAGGACCGAGCGATCCCAAGCCGCATCACCCGAACTACGCAAAAGGAAGGGCTTTGCTTGAACCCCGTAGGTATCAATGCCCAGTCGCATCTCCAGGGGTTTTAATTCCTTCAAGTTATTAACAATCAATGATTTAGCATTTAAAGGCTCTGGGTCAGACGCCAGAAAATCCTTTTTGAACACATTTTCATATAAATCTGAAAATACCTGAATCTGCACCTGTCTCGTGCCTAAAGTAAGGGCGTGTGCTTTTTGCCCAAGGGTCAAGAAAGGCTCTTGGTCGACCAGGGGAAAGGCCTCATCGATTGTCAGCCAGCGTGCCGAAGACTGCTCCGAGGGAATCGAAAGAGCCTTCGAGGGATCATGTTGAAGTTCGGGCGCGAAGGCGGAAAAAGGTGAAGCATCCGGCTGGGCGACGTCACCCGACCGACCATCCGCTTGGACAACTGGCATATACAGGGATGAAGATTCCTGAAGCAGCGCTCGCTCAACCCATGGCGACTGAGAGCTAAGCACCATCGCCGATGGACAAACGAGTCTCAGTCGCGGTGCAGCTTCATGTACCGGCCGCACCAAAAAAATCATGGCTGCAAAAAGTGTTAGTGAAAAAACGAGCGCAGTTTGGCTGAGCGGCGTCAACCGTCCGCTGGCGAGAGTGAGAAGCGTGAAACGACGCGCCATGGATTATTGACCACGTGGCCGCTCCAGAATGGGCACCCGGACTAATTGGGATTTGTTATCACGGAGAATAGCAAATGTTGCCTCTGTGCCTGGCTTTAAGCCCGAGATAACCAGTCGCAAATCATTCCAGCCCGCGATGCCATAGCCGTTAACTGTCGTCACCAAGTCGCCAACTTTAAGACCCGCCTTAAAGGCAGGCGCACCTTCATCAACTTCGGTTAAGCGTGCGGCTTGACCTTTGGCAGCACCGAGACGCACGGCCTCGACAAAGGCAACGTCTTCACCGTCGATTCCAATATAGCCACGAACAACATAGCCCCGCGCAATCAATGAGTCGGCGACGAAGCGCGCAAGGTTGCCGGGAACGGCATAACCAATACCGACGCCGTCAGAGCGAACAGCTGTATTCATGCCCACAAGGCGGCCAAAGGTATCCACCAAGGCGCCTCCCGAGTTGCCAGGATTAATTGGGGCGCTCGTCTGAATAAAATCTTGGTAATCGGGCCCGCGGGCGCGGCCAGCACTGAGGACAAGGTTGCTGCGGCTTAGGCCTGAGACGATGCCCGAAGTTACGCTCAGCCCGACGTCCAAGGGATTACCAACCGCGAAGACATTGTCGCCAACACGCAATTGATCGCTTTCGCCGAACCGTAAATACGGCAAATCGACAGCATCGACTTTAACCACGGCGACATCGGTACGACTGTCCGACCCTAAAATTGTGCCGCGCAAGTCACGTCCATCCGCAAACTGAACCATCGCCACTTTGGAAACCACCTGCCCTTGCGCTGTGACAACATGGTGGTTGGTAAGAATGTATCCTGAGGGGTGAATGACGACGCCCGAGCCAAGCGCAATCGGCACTAAGTACTTATTGGTAACAGGATCATGACGCACCAACTTCGGGTTGATGGGGTTCGTCATTGATAAACGCCGCAGGTCATTTTCGCCGACTTCTAAAGCAAGGCGCACACTCACCACGGCAGGCGTTACTCGTGAAAGCATATCTGCATAACTGACCCCAGGCTGGCTGCGATCAATCGGCCGAACGTCGGTCGGGAGATCAATTTTATCTGCCGCCGAAAGGCTTGCGACGAGGAGTAAGTAAAGGGCGATGCGAAGGGATATGCGCATACCCTACCCTACCCTGTGAGGTTTAAAATGGCAAGCGGGCTCAGCGACCCTGCGGCGTGGTGGCCTCAGCCTCGTTGCGCTCTCGATTAAAACGCATCGAGTAAACACGGGTCACACCCTTCTCTTGCATCGTCACACCAAAGATTGCGTCGGCGGCTGCCACCGTTCCCTTTTTGTGGGTAATCACTAAGAATTGGGAGTGGCGGGTGAATTCACGAACAATGTCTGTGAATCGACCAACATTGACGTCGTCTAAAGGCGCATCGAGCTCGTCGAGCACACAGAAAGGTGACGGCTTCACCATATAGATAGCAAACAACAAGGCGACGGC
>CAIYUD010000198.1 GCA_903929325.1 uncultured Opitutia bacterium
AGGCATCGACTTAATTGTTGTTGGTCGTGGTGGCGGCTCGATGGAAGACCTCTGGTGCTTTAATGATGAACGGCTGGTGCGCGCGGTGCGCGCCTGTCGTGTTCCTGTTATTTCTGCCGTTGGACACCAAACAGATCATCCCTTGACGGACGATGCTGCGGATGTGCGGGCAGAGACCCCCACGGCTGCCGCAGAACTGATTGCTTCTGGACAAGAGCGACTACGTCAGCGCGTCAGGTTGCTGTCGGCCGAGCTTGCAGCTCTTGCTCCCGCGCGAAAACTTGAAGCGCTGGCACAAGACTTGGTGCTTTTGCGGACACGGATGACGGGTGCTGCTGATGCTTTGCTCTCAGAGCGTCGCGACATGCTTTCGAATTTAAAATCTCGGCTCATTCGCCGATCTCCACGTGCACGAGTCTCTGTGGCACGCGAGCGACTTGGGCAATTATCCAAGCGACTGCGCGCGGCCGGTTTTGAATCCATTCTCGCCCGCGGTTATGCGCTTGTGAGCTCCGCGGATGGCAAGGTGGTGATTAAAGCTACCGATTTAAAGTCGGGTCAGTCCATTCGCCTGCGATTCTCTGACGGAGAGCGCGGCGCCAAGACTGACTAATGTTGCCTCGGTAAAAAGACCCATGATGGTTGGGGCATGTCGCTACGTATTGCATTTATAGGCACCGGGGTCATGGGCACGTCCATGGCTGGGCATTTATTAAAAGCGGGTCATACCGTCACCGTAAACACGCGTACGCGCAAACGTGCCGAGCCACTCATGGCTGCGGGCGCGACTTGGGCTGATTCGCCAGCTGCCGCTGCTCGCGGTGCCGACATAGCGATTTCCATGGTCGGTTATCCTGCGGATGTTGCCGAAGTTTGGCGTGGTCCGCACGGGTTCTTGGCGTCCGCTCATCGCGGCCAGTTGTTGATTGATATGACGACTTCGGATCCCGCACTGGCACGTGCTTTGGCCGAAGAAGCTGCCGCCAAAGGTGCCGCTGCATTGGATGCGCCTGTTTCTGGGGGCGACCGAGGTGCCCGCGAAGCAACGTTGTCTATTATGGTTGGCGGGAGTCAGTCAGATTTTGCCCGCACAAAAACCGTTTTTGAAATCATGGGAAAATCTGTGGTGCTCCAGGGTGCCGCGGGCGCTGGCCAACTCTGTAAGCTCACAAACCAAATCGCCATCGCCTCGAGCATGCTGGCGATGTGCGAAGCACTCACGTTTGCGCAAGCAGCCGGGCTTCATCCGGAAACAGTTCTTAGTTCCATTTCCGGTGGCGCCGCGGGTAGCTGGAGTTTGACGAATCTCGCGCCGCGCGTTTTGAAAGGTGACTACGCGCCGGGCTTTTATGTGCGCCACTTTGTGAAAGACCTCGGGCTCGCCTTAACTGCCGCTCGCGAACTTAAACTTAACTTACCGGGGTTGGAATTAGCGGCGCGTCTTTATGATCAAGTCGTCGCCGCGGGCGATGCTGACTTAGGCACGCAGGCCCTAGCTAAACATTACTTCGCGCGACACGCGGCTTAACGCTTTGCGTTTCGCTGTGCAGTCGCCGCGGGAATCGGCGGCACTTCGCGTAGTTGTACACTGTCGATGATGCCTTCGCCGAGAATGACATTCGTCACGATGACCATGAGTTCGCCGGGCAAACATTTTCCGTTTTCACGGAGACGTGTGAGTGCAGCAATAATCGTCGCTTCAGCACCGCCCTCAAAAGGAAGTACATGGGGTTGAACTCCCCAGAGTAAATGCATGCGACGCGCAATCGCCGCATCTTCAGCAAAGGCGTGAATAGGGCAGCCCGCTGAGCGCATGGAAGCGAGCACGCGTGGTAGATCGCCATTACGGGTGAAGACAACCAGTCCAGCGCTGCCAAGGTTGCGCGCGAGGGTTGCAGCTGCGCGTAAGAGTTTTGCCTTTGGTGTATCGCCAACGGGCTCGGGTGTCATCTCCGGCGGACGATCACGCTCCACGGCCTCCGCGATACGTGACATCACTTCGACGCAACGCACAGGGTGTTTCCCGGTGGTGGTTTCTCCGGAAAGCATGAGAGCGTCGGCGGATTCTGTAACCGCGTTGGCGATGTCAGAAACTTCTGCGCGTGTAGGCACAGGATTTTCGATCATCGATTCCAGCATATGTGTTGCGACGATGACGGGCTTGCGGGCGATTTGGCAGAGTCGGATGGCGCGGCGTTGCACGAGTGGCAGCGTCTCGTACGGAATTTCAATACCGAGATCTCCGCGGGCGACCATCAAGCCGTCGGACTCGGTGATAATCGGCGAAAGGTGATCGACGGCGGACTGGTCTTCGATTTTTGCAATCACGCCGGCCCGCGAGTTGTGTGAGGCCAAAAGTTCTTTGAGCGCTTTGATGTCGGCGGCCTCGCGAACAAATGAGAGCGCATAAAGGTCGATGCCCACCTGGCAGCCGAGGGCGACATCCTTAAGGTCTTTCTCGGTTAGGGCAGGTAGTTCGATTTTGACCCCGGGTAGGTTAACATGTCGTCGGCTGCCCATTACCCCTGGCTGCTCGACCGTACACCGAAGCCTGTCGGGCCTCTTTTCCTTCACTTTGAATTGTATTAAACCGTTATCAATCAATACGATACAGTTCTTTTTAACAGATTTTACAATCGGTGCGTAATTTGTAGAAATGAGTTCGATTCCGGCCTCTGGTTGAACGTCGGGGCCAGCCATGTCGACAATCTGACCTAAGCTTAGCGAAAGTGGGCTTGATCGGCTATTGGTGCGTATTTCTGGGCCTTTGACGTCCATCATAATCGCCACGTCTTTCTGGGCCTTTTTTGAGGCATCGCGAATATGGTTAACCACCCTACGAACCCAGGTTTCATCGGCATGCGCCATGTTTAGCCGGAAGATATCTACACCCTTGGAAATCAGCTCTAAAAGTCGTTCTGGGCTGTCCGAGGCTGGCCCCAAAGTGGCGATAATTTTGGTTTGTCGCGAAAGGGCAGGGGCCATGCGCTTTTCTGGCCGCTTCTGACCCTCTCTGCAAGCGTCTGTAGGCAGGGTTTTTGCGGTTGACCGTATCGCCAATAAAAAGAGAGTTATCGACCTCCTACCTCTGACTTTATGGGCCGCTCCAAATCGTTGTTTAACGTTGGTCGTTCGTTCCTCGCAGCCGCTGCTGCGATGGCCGTAACACCGCTGATAGCTAGCCCCAATCCGGGTGCTCTCCCAAGCCTTCGCGAGGTTCGTTCTGGCTCTGCGACCGTGCAAGTTTCGGGCAGTCGCATGGACGTCAATCAAGCGACGCGTCAGGCGAGTTTGGATTGGGATACTTTCAATGTCGGATCCTCGGCTGAAGTCCGCTTTAACCAGCCCGATTCCAAATCGGTCAGCTTCAACCGCGTTCTGGGTTCAGACCCCTCGGTTATCGCCGGTAAGCTTTCCTCGAATGGCCGCGTTATTTTAAGCAATGCCCAGGGCATTCTTTTCGCCCCCGGCGCAGAGGTGAACGTCGGCTCGCTCGTGGCTTCTGCCTTGCAGGATGCCTCGGGTGATTTCAGCAACGGAACCGCAACCTTCAGTGGTCGCGGTGGCAATGTCGTTAACCAAGGAACCATCACCGCCGCAGATGCCGGTCACGTCGTCTTGCTCGGCGCTCGCGTTTCCAACGAAGGTCTCATCACTGCCAATGCTGGTAAAGTTCTCTTAGGTTCAGGGGATGCCGTACGTCTTGATTTCGCAGGCGACAGTTTAATCTCACTCGCAGTGGACGCCTCGTTGGTGGACGCCGCCGTCTCCAACGGCGGAGTGATTCGCGTGGGAGAAGGCTTGGTTGTTCTCACTGCCAAGGCAGCAAGTGGTTTGGCGACCGCGGTTGTGCAAACCGGTGGCTTGATTGAAGCTAAAGGTCTTACGCGTCAAGGCGGCACCATCCGCATGGACTCCTCGAACGTAACCGTTAACGGCACGCTCGATGCATCTTCTGTTTCAGCTCAAGGCGGTGAGGTTTATGTTCGCGGCACTGATTCCGCTGCAGTCTCTGGCTCCATCGATGTTACGGGCTTAACCAAAGGCGGATTCATCGACATCTCGGCGCCTGCTCTTGGTGATGTGAATTTCGACAACCTTCGCCTCGGCCAAGGTGGTGAAATCTTGCTCGACCCTAAAAATATTTTCATCGTTACGAGTGGTGCGGCCGGAAGCATTCTCGATCCAACTTCGCCGACCTATAACAACGGATTCGATGCGGTTGTTGATATTCAGCAAGGCAGTGCGACGTCGTACGACACACGTTACCTCGATAAGTTTATTCTCGCCGGTAAAATTCTCACTCTCTTGCAGAATGGAATTAACGTCCGCATTGAGGCCACTAACGACATCACGGTCGCAGGCCCAATTGCCTCGGTTATCGCGACGACAGGTAACCTTAGCTTAGTTGCGGGTCGTAACTTAACCATCGCAAGCGACATTCGTATCTCCGGTGCGGTCACGCTCCTCTCGAACGCCAATATTTTCGGTGTGTATACACTGTACAATGACGTGTACTGGCAAGGCCCGCCTACGGACCCTCTAATTCCTAATCCAGATTACCTCTTCATCGAAGACGTTTACCGCGGTCGGACTCTAGTCGATTACCCATCAACTTCCCGCATTGCTGAAACCAACTGGGATCGCGACGCAGGCGCTGCATTGCTTGATATCCGTGCAGACGTGCGTGTTAAAGGTTCTTCGGTTCGTCTCGAGGCGCAAACAGCCGGCGATCGCGCAGATCGTTTGTCATCAGCTTTTGGCGGCGCGCTGCCAGGCGAAATTATCGGCGATATCCAAATCAGCGGCACCGTAGAAGCTTCCACGGGCGATGTGGCGATTGTCACACCTTACGGATCGCTCAAGGCGACACCTGCGAGCTCGATTATTGCCCAAGGCAACATCGGCATTTGGGCCGGTCAAGATGCTGAGACAGGTGCGATGCTTTCGCGCGGCACAGGCACAACCACCTTTGATTTCAACCCAACGGACTCGGCCTTGGGTGATGGAGATTACAACCTAAACTTCGTCAAAGACATCACTGGCATTTGGGTTCAGGCCGTTGGTGATACAACCATCAAGGGTGCCGTCACGGCATTCTCAGATATCCGCATTAACGACGACATCACACAGACGGGTGGTGCGGTTACTGTTCAAAACGACATCACAACCGATGGCGTCGTTGTCATTCGTGCGGCCACAACGCTCACGACCGAGGCAATCACTTCCAACAATGATACCATCACCCTTGAGTCGAATCTCGACTCGGTGATTAATGGAAATCTTTTTGCAGGGGACGCCATCTCTGTTCTGTCGAATCAAGGGAATATCACGACTCAAAGCGCGACCTCGTTTAACAACTTAGACATCAATGCAGCGCGCGCAATCACGGTAAACGGTGATATCGAGTCGACCGATGGGGATGTTGTCGTCCATAGCTCGATCGATCCATTTGATGGACCCATTGAGATTAATGGCAGCGTGACTGCATGGAATGACATCTTGATCGAGGCGGACAATGCTAGCTCTGTCACTGTCACCAATGCTATCACTGCCGGCGGGGATGTTTTCATTCTCTCTAATACCGATATTAACGGCAACCGCGGCGACATCTCGCTTGCGAATGTGACTGCTGGCGAAGGAGGTGCTGACAATTTCGTTCCACTCCAAGGCCTCATCCCTGCACCTCTCTTTATCCTCGGCAACAATGTGAGCTCTTCGGGGACGCTCACTGCGAACGACAGCTTTTTAGTGACTGGAAACGTTTTTGTTTCTGCGGAAGGCGACGCAAATTTAGTTAACGGAAGTGCGACTAACTTCGGCGTTATCGCGATTGGCAATACCACCGTTACGGGCTTAGTTGTCGCTAATGACACCATTAATCTTACTGCCTTAACAGGCTTTGTTTCGGCAACCGGTGGGCTCGCTGCAGGGAACACTATTTCCCTATCTGCAGTCGATGCAATTAGCCTCGGTGCTGCTGCGGCAACCAATGACATCACGTTAACATTCAATGGCGGTGCGGCAGATCTCACGCTGGGCGGAGATATTGAATCGTTCGCGGGTAATATCGATTTGGGCAGCCCAAATTCTATTACCTTTGATGGCGGTACTGGCGTTAACTCCGAATACATCACTGTCACTGCTGCGCTTGATATTCTTAATCGTCCAACCATTGGCACTGCCATCTTTGCAGGCACACGTGCCGACGGTGTTGGCTTTGAATTTAATGACCGCGGCGTTCGCGATACCCTCGGCTTAGTCGATAATTCCGTCCTCGGTACCGCATTCTTCCAAGTAGGATCAACGACCCCCGTCAGCGTGCAGTATTTTGACGCGGTTCAAGAAGTTCGCCTCACGCCTTTTGACGCCCTTGTGGATGCTCTTCGTGCGGGTGACACTATTACCACGGCATTTAACACGGCGTTCTTGAATTTGGATTGGACGCTCGGCGGTCTTCCTTCAGCTGGCCCGACTTCAACATCGGGTGTGAACACCTGGAACTTCACCGTCACCCCTGTGAACGGATTCCAAGTTCTGCGCCCAGGTTATGTCGTGGTTAATGTAGGTCCAAATGGTACGCCGACAGCGCCACAGACCTACACCATCACACCTCGCCCGATCCAAGTTAAACCTGGCGACCTTTCTATCACTTACGGTGACACTACGCCCACCGGTGGCACATTCACTTATTCATTCCAGAACATTCCTGCCGGCGAAACCGCGTCAGTCGGTCTAACGGGTACGCCCGTATTCACCACGGATTACGATTCTACCAATGCGGCGGCGCGCAATGCGGGTATCTACTCTATCTTCGCGGACATCTCTAGCGTAGCTTCGTCGAATCCTAATTACATCATCACTTCCGTCGATGGTGTGCTCACAGTTCGTCCGGCTTCGCTCACATTCCGAGTTACTAGTAAGACAATTACTTATGGTGACACTCCGTACATCGGTACGCCAGTGCTGGATCGCGATTACACTGTTGATGCGGGTTCCTTTAAATACACCGACACATACGGTTCGATTGTAACAGGATCGCCCACGCTTGTGACCGCTGCCAGCTCCACAAGTCAGGCTCGTCTCGACTATAACGTCGCCCTCGCTTCCGGAACATTGGCCTACGCTTCCGGCAATTACGTGCCCGTCTTTGTTGATGGCACCATCCATATTGACCCAGCCGTACTCACAGGACGCGTAGCAATTGCTTCGCGCACCTATGGCAGCCCTGAAGTCGACTTCACTGCCGATGCGATTGAGTGGACTGGCTTTAAGAACGGAGAAACCGCCCTCGATGCTTTCGTCAGCGGTAATCCTAGCTTCGCCATTGAAGGTGCTGGCTTAGGCATTCGTAACGTTGGCCGCTATGGCGTCTCGGCGAACGCGGGTAACCTTAACTCCCCGAATTACGATATTGGCACAATCGACCCTGGATTCCTTCAGGTTGATCCAAAAGAAGTTCAAGTCATCGCCGATGCACGTACGCGTCGCTACGGTGATGCGAATCCTAATCTAACCGTTCGCTACTTCGGTTTCGCTTACGGACAAGACATCAACACGGCAGGTGTGACTGGAAGTGCCTCGGTTTCCACACTACTCAACGGGACGACTGGCGTCGGCGTCTACAATGACAGCCTCACGGTGAATGCGACCGGCCTCTCGGCTCAGAATTACACCTTCACCGGCGTTTCGGGCACAATGACCATCACCAAGGCTCCGCTCGTTGTCACAGCGATCAATCAGTCGCGCACTTACGGCGACACCACAATTATCACTGATGGCACCTCGTACGTTATCTCCGGATTCCGTAATGGTGAAGATGCGGCAACTGCAAATGTCACCGGCATTCCTACCATCAGTGTTAGCCCGACCGTCACCGCGACTTCCAACGTTGGCACTTACAATGGCGCCATCTTGGTGAACGGCGGCACGCTTAACGCAGCAAACTACGAGTTTACCACTGCGGGTAACTTGGTTGCGGGTAATCTAACCGTCACCCGTGCGCTCCTCGATGTCATCGTCGACAATCAATACCGCGTCTACGGATCTTCAGATCCCACGCTCACTTATACCTTCAGTGGGTTTAAGAATAGCCAAACTCTCGCTACCTCAGGAGTGACCGGTGCTGCTGCTGTCAGCATTGCCGCTGCCGGTCGCGGTGCCATGGCTGACGCAGGTACCTATGCTATCACGGGTCTCGCTGGCTCGTTGGCTTCCACAAATTATTCATTCCGCATGGTGAATGGCGTGCTCACGGTTGCGAAAGCTTCGCTAACCATCCGTGCAGTTGCTGCCTCACGTCAATACGGCGACGCCCTCACTGGTTTCACCTACACCATTGATGCTGCTGGATTTAAGAACGGCCAAACCGAAGCGGTTCTACGCGGAACCGGTGCGCTCTCGGGCGATGCCAGTGTCACAGCCTTCCAAGTTGACCTCGTCACCCCTGTGCAAGTCGGCGACAACGTCGGTAGCTACGTCTTGGTTGCGACCAAGAATACCTTGGATGCTCGCAACTACACCTTCGAGCCCCCAGGCACGGTTTACGTTCCTGCGACACTTACTATTACAAAGGCTCCTCTGCTTGTGACCGCACGTAATGCGACCCGTGAGTACGGCGATGTTAATCCAGCCTTTGGTTACGATATCACTGGCTATCGCCTCGGCGAAACATCGGCCATCCTCACAGGTTCACCCACTGTAACGACAACTGCGACCCAGTCTTCGAACGTCGGCACCTATGCGATTACGCCAACGCAAAACACCCTGATTGATACAACGGGCAATTACTCATTCACCTTCGTGAATGGCACCCTGACTATCTCTAAGGCAGTCCTCACCGTTTCGTCCCAAGCGCTGACCAGCGTCTATGGCGATACAGTTAACTCCTTCACGCCAGGCTTCTCGGGCTTCAAACTCACTGACACTTCTTCGGTTGTTTCAGGAACCGCCGGGTTCTCGCGAACAGCCGGCTCTGTTGCGACGCTCGATGTCGCTAGCTCGCCTCATGCCTACAGCGTGAACGATGTCTCGGGACTTAGCGCAACGAACTACAGTTTCGTTGCTTCGCCTACGACCGCTAACATCACGATCACGCCTGCGCCCGTTACACTCAGCGGAACCAATGTGAGCCGTTACTATGGCAGCACCATCGGTGTCTCGGATGCTTGGCAAATTGTCGGCTTAAAGAACGGACAAACCACTGCTGACGTTAAGAGTACACAGTTCACCGGTGCGCCAGTAGTGACCTCGACCGAAGCTGGCGATGCCTCTGCTAACGCAGGTAGCTACACCATCGGCATCACCAACGGAGACTTCGCTCCTATTGCCTTAAGCAACTACAGCTTTGATAACACAAGCACGCCGACAACCGGTACGCTGACAATTAACAAGGCGTTGCTCACAGTTACCGCCAATCGGACTGGTACGTACGGCGATCTGAATCCTCTCTCAGGCCTAGTGTTCGATGCCTTACAGGTCTCGGGTTATGTCAACGGCGACAGCAACTTGGTCACAGGTACCGCTACCTTCAGCTCTAACTATAATACCTCTGCCGCAGGAACCCGCGGTGCAGGCACGTATAACCTGAATACGAATGTCACAAACCTGGCTGTCTCGAATGGCAATTACACGGTTGTTGGCGGAACTGGCACCCTGACAATCGACAAGGCACAACTTGACCTCAAGGTTTCCAATGCAACTCGCTTCTACGGTGATAACAATGCATCGGCTACCTTGGCTTCGGCCACGAATGGTCAATTGAAGTATACTGATACCGTTGACTCAGCCTTAACGGGTTCAGCAAACTTCAATTTCGGCGGCGTCGATAACACGACAAATATCGGCGTGTACACGGTTTCAGCAACCGCTGGCACATTGGCTTCCGCAAATTATACCTTCGGCGCTATTGCTGACGGATCGCTGACAATTAACAAAGCAATCTTAACCATTAACGCTGCGCGCAATATCACTTATGGTGATGCCTCGCCGCTTGCAGGTATCACCTTCAGTGACAGCCAAGTCTCTGGCTATAAACTTGGACAAAGTGGTCAAGTTACAGGCAGCATCACCTTCACTTCAGGTTATGACACTGCAGCTGCTGGCACACGCGGTGCTGGCACGTATGCTATCACGGTTAACGGCGCGAGCTCCTTGTCGTCTAACTACACAGTAAGCGTCGACGGCGGAAATCTCGTGGTCGCGAAGGCTACACTCACTGGACAGGTTAATAATGCTGAACGATTCTTCGGCAGCTCGAACCCTGGCTTTAGCGCAACATGGTCCGGCTTCAAATATTCAGAAACGATTAGCACTATCGGCGCAACGGGCTCCCTGACGTTGAATACCAATGCTAACCATGCGAGCCGTCCTGATGGATCGCCCTATGTCATCACTGCGACAAATTCGACCCTGGCGTCTGCCAATTACGAATTTGGCACCGTTGCTGATGGCCAGCTCAACATCACGCCACTTATCCCTGTTGATCTCGAGCGTCTTCGTGCGTTCGGCTCTGTGGAAAGTTGGACATTCGGCTTAGCCTCGCGCCCTGCTGAATCCGGTGTTTCGAACCTCGATCCTGGTACACAAATTAACTTCAACGATCGCTCCATCCAAATCGTCTTCCCTGAGTTCCGTGACTTAACTTCGGACGCGGAAAAGAAGAAGAAAAAGGATGCTGTCGAGACGACTGCCCAGGACGCCAAGCCAGCACCTCGCACGCTTTCCAAGAACTAATCTGACATGTCTCGCAACATTTCGAAGCAGGCCTTCCTAGCGGCCGCGCTCCTCACCGCTTCGGGCCTTTATGCCCAAGTAACGCCTGACGCCGGCAGCGCCTTGCGCGAAAACAAAAAAGCGCCACAACTGCCCACCAGTTTGACGCCTCCTGTTTCCGTGCAAGCAGCACCTTCGCCGAACCAGGCGATTGCAACGAGCGATCCGAAAGAAGTCAGAATTTACGTACGTCGTTATATCGTGCCTGCGAACTCGGCGGTCACCCAGGGTGAAGTCGACGTGGCAACATCTGACTATACCCGTCGCTGGTTAACCTTCACGCAGATCCGCGCTGGCTTCGATTGCGTTCGCGAGCTCTACCGCTCGAAAGGCTACGTGCTCGCTAACACGTATAGCCCTGAGCAGACCATGAAGGACGGTATCATTAAGTTGGGCGTCCTCGAAGGTACTGTCGAAGGCGTCGACGTCAAAAAAACCGCAGGTAGCGGAACATCTATTTCAGCGGATGCTGTTCGTGATCGTATCACGGCTGCTCAGTCAATCGGCACTGCCTTCCGCGTTCAAGACGCCGAGCGCGGCTTACTGATTGCATCAGATTTGGTGAAGAGCCCAGTCACTGCGCAGCTCTCTGCTGGTAAGGCAATGGGAGCGACCCGCGTTGACATTGAGTTCACGCCTCCCCCTGCAGCTTCAGCCACACTTACCTACGACAACTTTGGTAACAAGCAGTCTGGTCGTAATCGCGCTCAACTCGAAGGTCGTTTCACGACAGGCCTGGTTGAAGGTGATGAAATCGATCTCGGCTATACACATGCCTCCGACTTGCAGTCTATCCGTGCGGGCCTCTCGTTGCCTGTTGGCAGCAATGGTCTCACTGCCGGACTGTCGTACTCGGATGTTACCTACGATCTTTCGGGCAGCTTTACTGGCTTCTCGGGTACTGCGAAAGAGTTACGCGTGAATGGAAGTTACCCCTTCATGCGCTCGCGCTCCTTCAGCTTCTTTGGCGACCTTATTTACTCTTTGCGTGACCTTGAGAATACCGACGTAACTGGGAACACTTTCCCACGTAAACTGCACTCATTCACCCTCGGTGGGCGTATCGAGTCGTATGACGACGTCCTCGGGGGCGGCATGAACCAAGTCGGCCTTAATTTCGTGGCTGGTAGTTCGACCGTCGATAATCGCGCAGTGGATCTCCTTGGTCGTTATCTCGACTCACAACTCGCCCGTGGCGCTGAAGGTTCCTACAGCAAGGTTGTACTCACTGCTTCGCGCCTGCAGCACGTGACCGACTCTGCAACGATGCTTTTCAGTCTCCGCGTCCAACAGAGCAGCGACAATTTAGATTCTTCGGAGCAAGATAGCTTAGGCGGTCCTTACAGTCTCCGTAGTTACGCAAACTCAGAAGCAACCGGCGATAAGACTGTCGTGCTCTCTGCTGAATTGCGCCAACCGCTCTTCACTGGCCTCTCCGCTAAATTATTCTTCGACCAAGGCTGGGTGAAAGTTAGTAATAACAATGCTTGGGACACCAGCAATGCGATCAACAGTTACAGTCTCAGCTCCACGGGCGTTGGTCTCGACTTAAACAACTCCCTCTTTGGTATGCCCATTCGCGCCTCCGTCACTTACGCCCACTCGGTTGGCGACAATCCTGCTCTGAGTGCCCAAGGCCT